>JAPLDV010000310.1 GCA_026391235.1 Bacteroidia bacterium
TCCTGATGCGTGAGATTACGCTTGGACCAGAGCTGCGAGATACTTATGTGGTACTTGGAGGCTTGGAGGAAGGTGAAGAAATTGTTACCAACGGGACTTTTAATATCGATGCTTCAGCCCAGCTCATGGGAAAGCCAAGCATGATGAACGGCACTCGATAACATTAAATATTAGTTATCTTTTCGACATGAAAATTGAGATATCAAACGGCGAGTTGCTCGACAAGCTTTCTATTCTGGAAATCAAGCTTGAGAAGATAAAGGATCCTGAAAAGCGGATCAATATCATAGGAGAGTATTCCCTGCTTAAACCATTGGCTGACAAACTGATACCAATTGTGGGCGTTCAATTTAGAAGCCTTATGGATGTCAACCGGTTGCTTTGGGAAATCGAGGATACTATCAGGGACTTTGAACGGAATCAGCAATTTGGAGATGATTTTATCCAAACTGCACGTAAGGTTTACCGGTTCAACGATCAAAGGGCGCATATAAAAAAAGAGATAAACAGGCTCACAAACTCCGGATTGGTTGAAGAAAAATCATACGCAGGATATTAAAATGAAGCGTATTCTTGTTTTACGGTTCTCTTCCATGGGCGATGTTTTGCTAACGCTGCCCGCTATGGTAGGAATATTAAACAGCAACACCGATCTGGAGCTTGTTTTTATTACCCGTAAAAAATTCGCCCCCTACTTTGCAGGCATTGACCGGCTGATTGTTATTCCGTTTGATCCTCGCGGTAATCATAAAGGATTGCCGGGAATTTTTCGCCTGTTCAGGGAAATCCGCCACTACCGGTTTAAAAAGGCTGTTGATTTGCATGGGGTTTTAAGAACTCACCTTTTAGATATTCTGCTACTGTTTACCGGTTGCCAGATTTACAGGATCCGCAAACACAGGAAACTTCGCAGGTATATCCTGAAGCATAAAAAGCCGGGAATGAGTGTGCCGAATACGGTGGACCGGTACATGAGCGTATTTGGAAAAGCTGGACTGGCGGGTGAAATCTCAGCGAATGCGTTCCCCGTCGCAAATGAAACATCCGGACAGGCAAGGATCAAAACCGGGGTATTTAGGGCGGGTATCGCGCCGGTATCAAAACATACAACAAAGAATTGGGGATTAAAAAACGTTGCCAGGCTGATCAGTCTGCTCAATTTAAAATATCCCGTTGAAATTCATCTTTTTGGTGGACCGGAGGATCATGCCGGTATGGAATCTCTATCCGGACCAAATGTTTTCAATCATGCCGGGGCCATTAATCCTGCCGAAGAGATATCATTAATAAGGACGCTGGATGTATTTATTACGATGGACTCAGCAAATATGCATCTTGCCTCGCTTGCGGGAATTCCAACAGTTTCAATTTGGGGAGCAACTGACCCGCGACTCGGATTCGCCCCCATTTATCAACCTGATGATTATGCCATCCATGCCGATCCATCTGAGGTGATTTGCCGGCCTTGTTCGGTTTACGGCGAAATCCCCTGTAAAAGATCCGATTCACCGATGATTTGCATGAACAGTATTAAGCCTGAGCAGGTTTTTGATAAAATATATAAAATTCTGCATGTATCTAAAAGATATTAGTTAACCTCTGTATATCTTTACAGGTAAAGCATACGGTTATGAAAAAATATACGTTCCATTTCATCTTTTACAGTCTGATCTTTGCTTTCCCGTCCATTTCAGTTCTTCAAGCACAAAAAGCGGCAATTTACAGCTACCCGGTTGAGGTTGAGCTCACGAATGACCAGGGTGACATGTCCACCCGTGAATACCTGAAGAACTACGGAACAAAGGGCAAAAAGCGTGGTGTGGAGTTTGTTTATGAAGCGGTAACGCCTTTCCTTAGTGCAAGGTTAAATAAAGCCGGAATCAGCTTGTTAACTGTGGATACGCTTTCTTCAATAAAATCCAATGAATACGGAAAACCTTCAACCACACTTGCTAAAGCAGTTGCAACCGGCATCGCTGATCAGTATATTAAAGTTCACCTCAAGGATATAACTCTGCCGGTTGTAGATGGATTAACCCA
>JAPLDV010000470.1 GCA_026391235.1 Bacteroidia bacterium
TCAGCATAGCATTAAAGGTTTCATCAGAGCCCTGACTTCGCGATCCGGTCCCACTTGGCGGTATTAGCGGGATCGATTTCTTTGAGAGCGTTTATCACCCTGTTCTTTTCATCAGGAAACGACTCCGAGAAAATATTGACAATTTCATCCGATTTAGAGGTAAAGAATACCTGGAATATCATAGCTGTGGGGTTCTCACGGTATGCGGGGCGCATTTCAATCAAGGCTTCAGCAATCTCAGCCCTGGCTTCATCAACCCTATCCACCAAGCGATCGAGTCCCATGCGGTGATATCTGTATATGCAGGAACGCACTGACCGGTATTTATCATTTAAAATATTCTCAATCAACCAGTAACGGTTTTTAATTCCTTCAAAAGCCTTCCAGCCTGATTCTGCGGCATTCTGTGCATTGCTTTTAATAGCCTCGGCCCTCTGGAAAAAGAGGCTCCCACCTTCAAGTGCAAAGGAATCATAATCAAGTCCTAAGATAATATTGACATAATAAGCCAGCAAAGAAACCAGATTGGATGTAAATTGGGTTTCATTGAATCGAAGGGGTTCAAAATCGTCATACTTGAAATGAATATCGTTATCGCGGTGATTTAACATGACAGTTGTTTGGGAGGTTCCGAAAATCGGACGGCTCGACTGAATCTGGAGGGTACCCTGAAATTCATTATCGGAGATCCGGTCGGTAATATTAAACATCAGCTGACATTGAATCCGTTCCTCATCTTTGAAAATATGATCGGTCCAATTCTGATTATTAACGAATTCCATCATTGCTTTTTGCATATTGTCGTATATCTCTCTGTTGGATCCTTGAACGAGCTGGGATACGACACTGATCATACAATTCAATTCCTGAGCTGAAACCACCCGAAAAAAGAGGGAAATCAAAACGAGGAGAAATATCTTACGCATATAAATCATTTATCATCAAATTAAACACTTCATCTACAATATCCCTTGCAACTTCCTGCTTCGACTTTAACTCGAAATCTTTCCGATTATTGTCTTTCCCGATGATGATAATCTTATTCGTGTCCACGATAAATCCGGCACCCGGTTCATTCAGACGGTTCAGGATAATTAGATCGAGGTTCTTCTCTGAAAGTTTTGCGGAGGCGTTAGTTAAAGCATTCTCCGATTCGAGTGCAAATCCTATGAGGATCTGGCCTTTCAATCGCTGACGGCCAAGTTTGGCTGCAATATCTTCAGTAGGAATTAAAGTCAGAACCAGCTCATCTCCTGCTCGTTTGATCTTTGAAGCCAATTGATTCGCCGGTTTATAATCAGCAACGGCAGCTGCAAAAACAATAATATCCATATCAGGGAACAAAGCACTGGCCATATTGTTCATTTCCTCAGCAGATACAACCTGATGGGTTTTCACACCGGGATCTCCAATGCTGATATTAACGGGCCCGGACACCAGTTCAACGATTGCACCTTCTTCAGCAAAAGTTTTGGCCAGGGAATACCCCATTTTTCCTGAGGAAAAATTACCAATAAACCGCACCGGATCGATTTTCTCAAAGGTGGGTCCTGCGGTAATCAGTACTCTTTTGCCATTAAACCGGCTTTTTTTTTTAAAGTAATCTTTCAGCCAGGCGACTATAATCTCCGGCTCTTCCATCCGGCCCTTACCCTCCAATCCGCTCGCGAGCTTACCTGCAGCAGGTTCGATAATAAAATTCCCATAAGATTTCAGGGTTTCCAGGTTTTTAAGAGTAGCCGGGTGTTGAAGCATATCGAGGTCCATTGCCGGAGCAACCACTACCGGGCATCTAGCTGATAGATAAGTAGTTAGCAAAAGATTATCGGCAATGCCGTGAGCCATTTTAGCGATTGTGTTGGCTGTTGCCGGGGCAATCATCATAAGATCGGCCCAGATTCCAAGATCAACATGGGAATTCCAGGAGCCGTCGTCATGCCGGAAGAAATCGGTTAAAACAGTGTTTTTTGACAGGGTAGCCAGCGTAACCGGGGTAATGAATTCCTTACCGTAGGGAGTAAGGATGATTTTCACCTCTGCACCTTCGCGTATCAGCAATCGCGTCAGGAAAGCTGCTTTATAGGCAGCAATACTGCCCGTAATGCCAAGGATGATTTTTTTCCCCTGCAACATAACCTGCGGGGAAGACTATTGCTCTTCCGTTGTGGCGATATCAGGAGTCCTGTAATATACTTTGCCGTCCATAAATTCCTGGATGGCAATGAGAGTCGGTTTTGGCAACCGTTCGTAAAATTTTGATATCTCGATCTGTTCGCGGTTTTCAAAAACTTCTTCCAGGTTATCAGTAAAGGAAGTGAATTCTTCGAGCTTGGTATTCAGTTCCTGCTTCATTTGCATACTGATCTGATTTGCCCGTTTGGCAACGATGGCTACAGTTTGATAAAGATTGCCGGTTGGATTATCCATATCATAAAGATTCCGTGTAACAGTGGTCAAAGGGGCGTTACTTTTTTTGTAATCCATTATTTCAAATATTTAGTTGTATTAGTATAAATACGCTCTGCTTCCTTTAAATGTTTGGATTGAGGGAATTCCTCTTTAAATCCAAGATAGGCTTCAGTAGTATTTTGGAAGCGTTCTTTCATTTTTTCATAAACTGAGCGAATGGCGAGTTCATAACTGGATTTCAATACCAGGAACAGCAACTCCTCGCGATAATGAGTATCCGGAAACTCTTTCAAACCGTTGTTGAGGGCAGTAATTGCTGCTTTAAAATCGCTCAGTTTGTAATACAGGCTTGCACTATCGAAAGATTTTTTAACCAGTTTTTCCCTTAGTTCATCGATAAGCTTGTTGCAATCAGTGATCCTCTTACTTGCAGGATGCTGATTCATAAACATTTGCAGCTCATCCAATGCTTTATAAGTATTTGCCTGATCCAGGCTGGATATGGGAGATTGCTCATAAAAACAATAGGCATACATATAGGCACATTCCTCGGCATAAGGGGAATTCGGGAATGAGGTAACAAAGTTTTTAAAGTAATAGCTGGCCATTTCGTATTCCTGCTGGTGGTAATAGCAGTATGCATATCGATAATTAACCTCTTCGGCCTTGTCGGTTCCGCGATAGATGGGTAATATCATCTCCATAAGTGCTGAGGCTCGAGTATAATCTTTCTTGTCGAAGTATTCGATAGCCCTTTTATATTTCAGATCCGTATCGGCACTGGACAAAAGCTTCTGGTAATCACTGCATGAAGCCAGAAGAAGTGCCAGTAATCCAATGGTTAAGAACCCAGTACCCGATTTTTTTAGCATGGCGCAAAGATACATTTTTTTGCGGTATTTATACTGAAAACTGCTGAGGTGGAAAAATAGTATTTTAGCATGCAATATAAAATCAAAAACTGATAGCCGTGGACGTATTTGAAAAAGTCAAAGGGAATAAGGGGCCGCTTGGGCAATATGCCAAAGAAGCCGATGGATACTTTGTGTTTCCGAAACTTGAAGGGGAGATAAAACCGCGCATGATGTTCCGCGGTAAAGAAGTGCTGGCCTGGAGTTTAAACAATTACCTGGGTTTGGCCAATCATCCTGAAGTCAGAGAAGCCGACGCAAAAGCAGCGGCTGAATGGGGGCTTGGTTATCCCATGGGTGCCAGGGCAATGTCGGGACATACCCGTCAGCACGAAATACTGGAAGAACAGCTTGCTGAATTTGAAGGTAAAGAATCGTGTTACCTGTTGAACTACGGTTACCAGGGGATGGTTTCGATCATCGACTCGATCCTCGACCGGAAAGATGTTGTAGTATATGATAGGTTTCGATCATCGACTCGATCCTCGACCGGAAAGATGTTGTAGTATATGATACCGAAGCTCATGCCTGTATTATTGATGGTTTGCGGATGCATATCGGCAAACGCTTTGTGTTCCCGCATAACGACATGGAGAATCTCGAAAAGCAGTTGAACCGTGCCGTAAAAATTGCAGAAGCAGCCGGAGGCGGGGTTCTGGTCATCACCGAAGGAGTTTTCGGCATGTCGGGCGATTTAGGCAAATTGAAAGAAATCGTTGAGTTGAAAAAGAAATATCCATTCAGATTCCTGGTTGATGATGCGCACGGTTTTGGAACCATGGGCGCAACCGGTGCCGGTACGGGTGAACATCTTGGAGTACAGGATCAGATCGATCTGTATTTCGGGACCTTCGCAAAATCAATGGCCCTGATCGGAGGATTCGTTGCCGGCAGTGAAGAAGTCATTAAATTCCTGAAGTACAATATGCGTTCGCAGATATTTGCCAAATCGCTCCCGATGCCATGCGTAATCGGAGCCATGAAGCGGCTCGAACTGCTGAGGACAAAGCCTGAACTCAAGAAACAACTCTGGACCATCGTTGATGCCCTGCAATCCGGTCTGAAAGCCAAGGGATTCAACCTGGGCAACACCGAATCGCCGGTGACTCCGGTATTCCTCAACGGAACCACTCCTGAGGCCACCAACGTGGTGTTCGATCTTCGGGAAAATTACGGTGTTTTCTGCTCCGTCGTTGTCTATCCCGTTGTGCCAAAAGATGTCATCATGCTCCGGCTGATCCCAACGGCAGTGCATACCCTGGAAGATGTCGACTATACCATTCATGCTTTTTCGTCGATCCTTGGAAAACTGCGGAACCACGAGTATAACCGGGATACGCTTCCCACGGTGTAAGGAGCAAGGCGCAAGGCGCAAGGCTCAAGGCGCAAGGCGCAAGGCTTTTTTTTTATTCGTCGAGGACCAATTTACTGACCCGGATCTCATCTCCCAGGCAAACTGTGTCTTTCTTTTTCCAATCCAGTTTCACCTTTAAAGGGTACTTTACAGTATAAAAATCGATTACACAATCCGGAGGAACCTGATCAAAGCGGCGCACGGTATCTTTAATCTCGATAAACCATCCTCCGCAACACATACAATCGCGAGGATCCAGTCCTGTAATGGTACCGGAATTCATGAATTTCCCCTCTATTGAACCGGGATCTTTGCAATTCTTATCCTTTGAGCAACCTGTAAGAATGGTCAGTATGACGGCAATCCATAATAATCGTTTCATCGGGCGTTCTCCTTTCACTATAAAGATAGCTTGGCTCCGGATCATTTTGGCAAACCGGCCATGAAAAAAAGCTTCATTGTTCGTAATCGACCAGTTCTATTCAACAAAGACGCAAGTATGCAGACGCAAATAAGCAGACGCAAGTATGCGTCTCTACAGCTGATAGCGGTACAACCTTACATAAAACGGATATTTCTTTTCCGGATAGAGAAAATAGACCGCATTGCCAAAAACAGTTATTTTGAACATATCCGGGAATTCCGGCAGTATAACCGGTAGAGAAACCGTCCCGGTATTGCTATTCAAAGGAAGCATTATCCAGTTGAATCCACGGCGCTCCAAAAGATACAAGCCGCTTCCGATCGGATCGGCCTGGACGGTGATCCTTTTGTACATCACCCCCCCATCCAGGCCGCCAAGCAAGACATCACGGCAATAGGTAAATGGTACAGATCTTTTAAAATTCCCGTCGGGACCAAACGAAAGAAGCGAATCCTCGTATTGATT
>JAPLDV010000638.1 GCA_026391235.1 Bacteroidia bacterium
GTTCCGTATCATGGCCTCCATCTCGCTCCATTCGGCTTTCGGATTCGTGTGCCATAATTTACCACCGTTCCAGTATACATTGCCGCCGGTGATATCACCTATGGCCCCACCAGCCACCTTTTTGTAAATTTCAACATAATCGCGCTGATGCCTTCGCTGCGTTCCGCAAATCACTGACAGTTCCATTGCTGCGGCTTTTTTGGCAGAGCCCATTATGGAACGGGCACCGACAGGATCAGCCGCAACCGGTTTTTCCAGGAAACAATGCTTCCTGGCCTGAACTGCAGCCTCAAAATGAATCGGACGGAAATAGGGTGGGGTGGTAAGTAATACCACATCAACTCCGGTTTGCAGAAGTTTTTCATAAGCATCAAATCCGACGAAACAATTTTCGTCAGCAATATCCTGGTTCCGGTCGGCTTTTAACCTGGCTCTGCATTTAGCCAGTCTGTCAGGCAGCAGATCAGCTAAAGCTGTGATTTTTAAATTTGGGCCGGCGCCGAGAAAGTTCATTGCAGCACCGGTACCGCGATCGCCGCAGCCGATCAATCCGGCCTTCAGTTCGGGACCATCAGGCGCCTTGTCCAATAAGGTGCATAATGGATAATCAACTGCCTTTTCTTTACTCTTGGGAGCACAGGATGTGATGAGCGCTGGACTGATCGCCCCTACAGCACCAACAGCCGCAGCACGGCTCAGGAAATTCCTTCTGGAAAGATTCGGTTTGTTTGACATGGCATGAAGTTTATGGTGTTTATAAATAGTTTAATTCAAAGTTGTCGGTTGTCAGTTGTTAGTTGTCGGTTATAGTGGTTATGATTGTTGTGATGGTTGTGGTTGCTGTGCTTGTTATCGGTTCTCTTTTCTTTCTTATAGTCTCAAAGTCTTCCGTCTTCCGTCTTCCGTCTTCTGTCTTCTGTCTTCTGTCTCATAGTCTTCCTGTCGATGCGTCGTACTCACACACAACTCTGAACCCAACATAGAAGCAATCCGAGTACCACCAGATACTCTTGGGTGACTGAGGATCGGTCCTGAGCCATGATTGGGATTGAGTGGATTCGCGTGCTGCGGACCGTACCTGGTCGGCCTGGCTTTTATAACTTCCTCCTCTCACAACATGCTCCGTTCCGGAGGATGGACCTTTGGGATCCACTAATACCCCCTGGTATTTGGAATAGGTATCCGGAGCATACCAATCGGAACAAAATTCCGCAACGTTGCCAAGCATATTCTTTAATCCAAACGGGTTAGGCAAGACAAACGACGGTACCTGAGTTTTCGCCTGGCTATTCTCTTTATAAACCACAAACCGGTTAATCATGGTTGTATCTTTTTTCGAAGATAGGAATTTAGATTTAACGAAGGTTTTCGGATTACCCTCAAAGAAGTAAGGCGTATCCTTCCCGGCCCTGGCGGCATATTCCCATTCTGCCTCCGTTGGCAACCGGTAAGTTTTACCGGTTACAATCGACAGCCATTTGCAATACGTAAGTGCCGCATTAAAACTGGCTGAAATGACAGGCCGCTTTCCCTTGCCCCAGTTCTGATCAGGTTGTCCGTAAGGTGGCGTAGCCCCGATAATGGCATCCACCGTGGTAACAGTACTTAAATCTGTTTTTACAGTACTTTTACCCTGACGGGCAGTCTGGCTGTAAAAAGCCAGATACTCATTCCAGCTCACTTCAACTTCACCAATAAAGAACTGGCTGACTTTTACCTCTTTAACCGGACCTTCATCAGGCTTGCGATACGGTTCATTATCCGGACTTCCCATTTTAAAAGTACCGCCAGGTATGGCGACCATCTTAAACGATACACCGGTTTTGGGTATTTTTTCTACAAAGGTTTCGAACTTCCCGACTTTGGCTGGTTCAGTGAAAATTTCCCCGGAAACGATCTCTTTACCAAACCCCTCGTTAGCTTTATGTGAATAGTTCGGATCATAATGGCCGGCATTCAGGTGACAGTTTATGCAGCGGATATCTTCGCCTTTTTTTACCTGGGCATCATAATATAAGTGAGCATCCGATCCCTCCTTGGTGAGCTTGGCCGGATAGAGGTTTGGATGGCATTTCAGGCAGGTGGATTCAAATACATGCCCTTTTGCATAATCAAGCTTTGATTTGGCATCCCAATTGAAGGATGCTGAGTCCTTAAACCAAAAACTCCATACATCCCGTAACCCGGTACGGGCTTTCTCAGGCAGGTATCCTTGCCCTTGCGGTGGTAGGTGACAGTCGACACAATGTGTACGAAACCCGCTCTGGGTTTCATAATGCAATGATTTTTTCCAGGATGTTTCAGCCTGCGGATGGATGTGGCAGGAATTACAGAATTTGTCGGACGACGTAGCTTCAACAGCCTTATTGCCGGTTAGCATTAACACAATCCCGATAAACACACCGGGAACAAAAAAGAACCAAATACGTTTCACGCGCAAATATGTTTTAAAAATCGCAGCAAGATAATAAATTGACGACTATAATAATTTGGAAAGATGCTCAAAACTACGGACAGCTTGGTCTATGGTTCCGCATTCAACCGAAAAAACTATATTCTTCCCGGCAGATTTAACAATGTCGATAACACGCTTCCAGTCAACCACCCCATCCCCGCAGGCGCACCCAACCGGAGTACCGGTAACTTTTCCACGCTCAGCATCACTTTGTGCCATACTGATATCTTTCGCATGCAAATGCACTAAGCGGTATTTAACCCTTTCGAGCCATTCATAAACATCCGAACCGCCCGCCAGGTAACTGTTTCCGGTATCAAAATTTATCCCGATTGCAGTAGATTTCACTAAATCATAAATACTGTCCAGTCCCTCGGGTGTTTTGCTGTATTGTTGATGGGGTTCAAGTCCGATAACTACCTTGTGACGTTCTGCAACTCTGGCTGCCTCGGTCAATGTATATTTCATAAGGCAGTAATCCATTTCTTTGGTAGTCCATTCTGGCTTGGGTCCTTCATCTGTATTCACTACAGTAACATTCATCTCAGCAGCAAAGCGAATGGCCTGCTTTAAATATTCCACACTGATTTCAGGCTTACACAATGGCGTATGAGATGACAAACCTGATATTTTTATTTTGTTTGTATCACATATTTCTTTGATCAGGAGCGGATCGTTATACATGGAAACAGAGTGAAAATACCCTGCTTCACTTAGCAATTCCCTTCCGAGATGGACCATGGGCTCGATATATTCATAACCGATTTCAGCTGCCTTTTTCACGCCGTCTGCAAACGACATATCATGGGGGCGCACAAATTCCATGTTAATTCCTAATTTAATCATGCTGTTTTGTTTTTTAGATTTAAACGACAAAATCGACGGAGCAATTATTAGCCCGGTAGTGCTAACTGTTGCATTTGAAAGAAATTTTCTCCTTGTTAATTTTTCCGGTTTCATTATTTCATTGCTTTTTCCTGAATTTTTGAAATCAAACTATCATAAGGTCTGAAAATACCAATTGTATGATTGGTAAAAATATATTGATATTTGCAATTGTACAACTGCAACTCATCAACAAAAGGAACGAAAACCCCTGAAATAGGGTGATGCTTTTATAGGACAGTAACCTTATCTGATTTTTGATATATCCGGAATAATTCTTTACATTCACTCGCAAAAACCTTTTATGCCTGATAAATCTGATAGACCGGTCATTTACAAAGTCTGGCGCTTCTATATCGATGGATTTAAGGATCTTTCATTATGGGGGCGCAGCGTATGGATCATCATACTGATCAAACTTCTTATTTTATTTGTGATCTTCCGCCTGTTTCTTATGCCTGATGTCCTGAAGAAAAATTTCAAAACCGATCAGCAACGCTCCCGTCATGTTCTTGAAAATCTCACAACCGATAACCGATAACCGATAACTGATAACTGATAAAAAAACCTCTCAACTATGATAAGTTCTATAGATATCTCAACACTGGTCGATTGGTCAAGGGCGCAATTTGCCCTGACTGCCATGTATCACTGGCTTTTTGTACCTCTGACTCTTGGGATCACATGGATCATCGCCATGATGGAAACGATCTATGTGAAAACCGGTGATCCGGAGTGGCAAAAGATTACCAAATTCTGGATGAAGCTATTCGGTATCAATTTCGCCATCGGGGTTGCTACAGGGATTATTCTGGAATTTGAATTCGGTACAAACTGGTCGAATTATTCCTGGTTTGTTGGTGATATTTTCGGTGCACCACTGGCAATCGAGGGAATCATGGCTTTTTTTATGGAATCGACCTTCATTGCAATCATGTTTTTCGGATGGAACAAGGTGAGCAAAAAATTTCATCTTCTTTCGTCGTGGCTGGTAGCCATCGGTGCAAACCTGTCTGCCCTCTGGATACTTGTGGCAAATGCTGGATCGGCTAAACAAATAGCCGAGGTCCAGCCGATGAAACTGGCGGCGATGGAAGGACTATACGACGGGAAAAGCCAAGCGGGCCTGGTGGCTTTCGGAATATTAAACGGTAAGGAGAAACGCGAAGCAGGTGAGCCATTTGCAGTCAAACTGGAAATGCCGAATTTGCTTTCGTGGCTTGCCTATGGGGATCCTCAGCATTTTGTTGCAGGGATCAATGATTTCACAAAAGGTAATGCGAGTCAGGGTATTCTGTCTATACCGGAAAAGGTTGAGCGAGGGACGATAGCCCGTAATACCCTGATCAATTTTAAAAATGCCAGGACTGCCGGAAACCTGGCTAAGTCCGACAGCTTAAAGGCACATTTCTATGATAAAGCATTCCTTGAAAATAATTTTAAATACTTCGGATATGGATTCATTGACGATGTGAATTATTATGTCCCTAATGTGCCGCTCACATTTTATAGCTTCCATATTATGGTGATCCTCGGATTCGGATTTATGGTGTTCTTTGCACTTTTCCTGTTTTTCTCAGCTCGCGGCGAATTGCCACAAAGAAAATTCTGGCTCCGGCTGGCCCCATGGGTAATTCCAATGGCTTATATTGCTTCCGAGGCAGGCTGGATCGTGGCTGAACTCGGACGGCAACCATGGACGATCCAGGATTTGCTGCCGACTGTGGCCGCAGTAACTAAGCTTGACACCGGTACTGTAATCGTAACCTTCATCCTGTTCGCAGTCACCTTTACTGTTTTAGCAATCGCTGAAGTAAATATCATGGTTAAAGCAATTAAACACGGACCTAAAAATGAAGGAGGAAACAAGTAATGTTTGAAACTCTGTCGCATCTCGTTTTACAGCAATACTGGTGGATCATCGTTTCATTATTAGGCAGTGTTCTGGTTTTCCTGATGTTTGTCCAAGGCGGGCAAACTCTTCTCGGAAACCTCGGAAAAAACGAAACCGAAAGAACAATCCTGCTGAACTCACTCGGACGGAAATGGGAATTTACCTTTACCACCCTGGTCACCTTCGGTGGTGCTTTCTTTGCCTCTTTTCCGCTATTTTATGCCTCAAGTTTCGGCGGTGCTTACTGGGTTTGGATATTAATCCTGTTCGCATTCATCATTCAGGCCGTTTCTTATGAGTTCCGGAGAAAAGCCGGTAATTTCCTCGGTCAAAAGACCTACGAAACTTTCCTGTATATCAATGGTCTTTTGGGTACTATTCTGATTGGTACGGCGGTTGGAACATTTTTTACCGGATCCCAATTTTCTCTGAACGATATGAATCAGGTTAACTGGGAAGGCCCTGCCCGGGGACTCGAAGCTGCCCTTAATATTCAAAACCTGTCGCTGGGCCTAGCAGTATTCTTTCTATCAAGGGTACTGGCTACCCTTTATTTTATGAATAACGTCGACGAAAAAACCATATTCACCAGATCGAAAAGGCACCTACTGATTAATACAGTACCATTTCTGGTATTCTTCCTCTTTTTCCTGGTCCGGCTGATGTTCATCGAAGGCTATTCATATAACCCGGAATCCGGCTTGGTTTCTATGGAAAAGTACAAATACTTGCATAATTTCCTGGATATGCCACTGGTATTGGCATCCCTCCTCATCGGTGTTGTCGGCGTCCTCTATGGAATCGGAATTTCCCTGATGAAAAGCAATTGCACCAAAGGAATCTGGTTTGCCGGATCAGGAACTATCCTTACCGTTATGAGCCTGTTCCTAATTGCCGGATTTAATAACACCGCTTTCTATCCGTCTTCTTTCGATCTTCAGTCATCACTAACAATCAAAAATGCTTCATCCAGCAAGTTCACCCTTACTGCAATGTCTTATGTGTCGCTAATGGTGCCATTTGTAATCGCATACATTTGGTTTGCCTGGCGGGCAATGAACAAAAAGAAAATCAACCGCGAAGAACTCAAAACCGAAGACCATCTTTACTAGCAAATCTTGCCTGAAACCCGATACCTGAAACCCGATACCTCATAAAACAAAACCCACATGTATATAAAAGAAATCCTCTGGCTTCTGTCCTGGCCCGTTCTGATTGTGGCAGCCTATTATATTATAAGATTTGCCTTGAAAAAGTTTGAATCGAATCTGCCCGACGAAGAAGATTGAACCTCACTCTTTGACAACAATCGCCAGTATTCCTGCATATACAATGTATACCGGAATGGTAAGGAATAATCCGGTGTGCCAAAAGATGATGATCAGGGTCAGTGCGATAGCCACAAACAGGTAAGTGAATTTATTATGCTTTAGGCCGAATCCCTTGATTTTCATTGAGTGAAGCCGAAGAGGGCTAACCATCAGGTATGAAACGATCACTGAATAAATAGGTACAAACAAATCATTATTTAACCATATGTTTAAAAAAGAACCCGGCTGACTGTGCATTCAGCAACCGGGCAGCCATGCCGTCAAACAGATCAAAGATGAAACCCAACAATACCAAAATGGCCCCTTCCCGGATATATCCGCGAAGTGCCAGCAATACAGCCAGCGACCCGCACAGCAGATTGAGCAAAGTTAGTGCATTAGGGATCTGTCGAACTACGTTCCGGATAATCTGTTTCATAGATTTGGGCAATAAATCGGCATAAAAATAGTTAAAAAGGTTAGTTTACTTATCTTGGGAATCGAATCGTGACATTTTGTATGAAACAATTAGGATGTGTGTTTTCAATGTTGCTGCTAATTAGCGGTGTAGCATCTGCACAGGTGAAATACTCCAATGAATTTCTATCCATCGGAGCTGGTGCTCGATTGATGGGAATGGGTGGCGCCGGTACCGCAATGGTCGATGATGCTACTGCCGGATACTGGAATCCATCCAGATTGTTAAATATCCCGGGTAAATTGGATTTCAGCTTGATGCATTCAGAATATTTTGCGGGACTGGCGAAATATGATTTTGGTGGCGTTGCATATAAACTCGATCCCGGCAGTGCCATCGGTATATCTTTGTTGCGGTTTGCAGTCGATGATATTCCAAATACGCTCGAACTCATCGACCAGGAGGGAAATATCCGCTACGATCGTATAACCAGCTTCTCCGCCGCAGATGTGGGAATTCTGTTCTCTTATGCACGGAAGATGAAAATCCCGGGGCTGCAGGCAGGAGGGAATGTTAAACTGATTTATCGCCACACCGGGGAATTTGCGAAAGCCTGGGGTTTCGGAATCGATGCAGCCGCAAGCTACTCGGTTTCTAACTGGCGCCTGTCAGCCGTAGCCCGCGATATTACCGGCACTTTCAATGCCTGGAGCTTTAAATCTGATTTGCTGAAACAGGCATTCGAACTGACAGGTAATGAACTTCCTGTTAATAGTCTTGAAGTTACAGTACCCCGACTGATTCTCGCGGTTTCACGGGATTTTAGAATAAATGACCAACTCAGGATTGCTCTTGCTTTCGATACCCATGTAACCTTTGATGGTCGGCGTCATGTTATCCTTCCTCTTGGCCCGATAGGAATGGATCCTTATATCGGAGGCGAATTGCGATTTTCAACCTGGCTTTTTGCCCGGGTTGGGGTCGGGAATTTTCAACTCGTGCCAGGCATGAACGGTAGAAAGAACCTCAATCTGCAACCCAATCTCGGACTCGGAATTCAATACCGTAATATTTATATCGATTATGCACTTACAGACGTGGGTGACCTTTCAATCGCTCAATACTCTAACCTGATCTCACTACGCTACCTGATCAAATAAATAAGGCTGACAACTTCTTAAAAGCTGTCAGCCTTATTTATATTAGAAAAAATCTAACTTATTTCTTTTTCTCTTCAGCTTTCATGCCTTCGCCTTTGCAAGCAGCAGCCTCTTTACAGGTAGCTGCGCAACCAGCTTTCATTTCACCTTTACCAGCTTCGCAGCATGATGCTGTTGCTGCACTTTTAGCAGCTTTAGCTTCAGCCTTTGTTGCTTTCTTTTCTTTGACAACTTCAGTTTTCCCCTTCTTATCCTGAGGGATGGTAAGAGCCGGAGCAGCATAAACGCCTACAAAAACCAATAACGAGAGAATCACCAAAAATTTTTTCATTTTTTTCATTTTAAATAATGTTGATACGAAGATAACGCTCTTTTTGTTTAATCAGTTGTTAAAGAAAAGTTAAACAACTCAAAATTACCACATTTTTAACACTTCAATGACACTTGGCTACTTCAGTAACCCTCCCAACGGTCTTATCACCTGGTTTAACCAACACTTTTGTGCCCCTGGGAAGGAACAGGTCCACCCTCGACCCAAATTTGATGAATCCGAGTTCCTCTCCTTGCAAAACAGTTCTTCCCGGACGGGGATAGGTTATAACCCTTCTGGCCATTATACCTGCTATCTGCCTCATCATTATCTGCTTACCTTCTGCATCTTCAATAATTACTGTACTCCGTTCATTCCTGTCCGATGATTTCGGATGACGCGCGAAAAGATGCCGGCCTGGATTGTAGCGTTGATAACGGATAAAGCCAGATAATGGTATCCAGTTGATATGTACATTGTTACCCGACATAAATATCGATACCCTCGTGCGGTAATCTTCAAAAAATTCCCCTACAAATAATTCGTCCACCGAGATAATCGTGCCATCTGCAGGTGCAATAACGCTCCCGTTATATGCCGGTAAAGGTCTGTCGGGTTTACGGAAGAACCATCCAACAAAGCACAAAATGAACAGGGAGAATATTGACAGGAAGTAAAAGAGAAACCCGGGACCAATGCCGAAATAAGTCAAAACATTGAGTAAAACAAGGCTCATCCCGATCGCTGACAATGTTTTAATGCCTTCCTTGTGAATACGTATCTTCATGTTAATAAATTTATGGTTAGATATGCACTTGGAGCAGCAAGTATAAGACTATCAAAACGATCCAGAATTCCACCGTGTCCCGGCATCAGCCTGCCCGAATCTTTAACCCCGGCTGACCGTTTCCAGCTGGATTCAACAAGATCACCAAATGTTCCGGTGATTACAATTACCGGGCACAAAATCCACAAATGCCAGTATGGAATATCCGGAAATAATGGACGGCTTAGCCAGGTAGTTAAAAATGCCACCAACAATCCACCCGCTATTCCTTCCCACGACTTCTTGGGTGAGATCCGGGGAAACATCTTGTGTTTGCCGATCAATTTACCGGTAATATAAGCCCCAGTATCATTTAACCAAAGAATCAGAAATAGAAATAGAACTACCTGGTAATCAAATCCTTCTTTATAAGGATGATAGATAAGCAGATTGAAAACGGCTATTGGGAGGCTGACATATAAGATGCCCAGAAACGTGAGGGAAGCAGAAAATATTGGGTTATCATTTTGCCGAAACATTGGTAAAATCATAAGAATCAGCATTGAAGCCGGTACAAGAAGAAGAATCTGGCTATTCATCCCGGCGTACCTGATCAGAAAAATAGAGAGAAACAGGATTACACCGGACGATATTCCGGAAACCTTCATAGGAATTGATCCTGTCATCGAACACATACGGTAAAACTCGATCATGCCAAGAATCAGGATGAAAAGAAAAACGACCAAAAATAACAACGGGTGAATCGTGATGGATCCGATCATCACAGCTGCATAAATCAGCCCGGAAACTGTGCGGGTTATTAATTCTTTCACTCTACTGATCGTTTAATAAAAACACATAAAGGTCACGCGGCCCGTGTGCCCCTAAAACCAAAGTTTTTTCAATATCGGCTGTCCGGCTTGGGCCTGTGATGAGCGAAACTTGTGAAGGCATCTCGCTGTATTTGCCTTTAATGCCGGATAGGGCATCTCCAATTTCATTAACCAGCTGAGTGGTTCTGGCAATAACGACATGCACAGGAGCATGCCCGAATACCCTTCGACCAGAACCTTGCGAAGAAGAAACCAGGATGCTCCCTGTTCTGGCTATCAGAAATTCACAGCCGGTAATCGCAGCTTCGCAATCTTTAACAGATTCAATATCAAATGAATACTGAATACCGGAGCGATCAATTAATTCACGTATGGAAGGCTCAAAACAGATAATCTTATTCCACTGCTCTTCATGGTGTAATATCCTTAATGCAAGAATCAGCTCCTTTTGATTTGGACAATAAACAAATTTGCCCATAACCTTACACAGGTTACGGGCAAATTCCATCTCCGGAAGATCTTCCAGGTCATTCAGATACTGCGACGAATTGTGCCTGAACTTTGGAAAAGAAGTTTTGACCCTGTCCTCCTGGTTGTTACGAAATGTTCCACTAAAATTTGCTTGGCTCGCTCATAGCCTTCATCAATGATCTTCTTGGCCTCCAAATCGATCAATTCGGCAGTCTTTTCACTGTATGGTTTGCTGAAAGCATATTCCGTCTGTCCGGATGAATCATAATAGCTGAGTTTACCAATTTTGTCACTCATTCCGAAATAAGTAACCATGGCATAAGCTTGTTTGGTAACACGTTCCAGATCGTTCAATGCACCGGTGGAAACTTTGCCGAAGCAGAGCTCCTCAGCAGCTCTTCCGGCTAATGCAGATGCAATCTCATCAAGGAGCTGCTCCGTGGTCGTCAATTGACGCTCTTCCGGCAGATACCATGCAGCTCCAAGAGCCTTTCCACGCGGGACGATGGTAACTTTAACCAGCGGATGAGCAAATTCAAGCAGCCAGCTAACTGTAGCATGACCGGCTTCATGATAGGCAACAGCCCGTTTCTCATCAACCGAAATAATCTTGTTTTTCTTCTCAAGTCCCCCGATAATCCGGTCAACGGCATCAAGAAAATCCTGTTTTTCAACCATTTTCTTTTCCCGCCGGGCAGCGATCAATGCCGACTCGTTGCAAACATTAGCTATATCAGCTCCACTGAAACCTGGGGTTTGTTTGGCAAAAAAATCAACATCCAATTCCGGATCATATTTAACGTTCCGCAGGTGAACCTGGAAGATTTCCCTGCGTTCATTCAAATCAGGCAATTCAACATGTATCTGCCGGTCGAACCGGCCGGCCCTCAATAGTGCCTTGTCCAGTATGTCAGCCCGGTTTGTGGCCGCGAGCAAGATTACCCCAGAGTTGGATGCAAATCCGTCCATCTCTGTAAGAAGTTGATTCAGTGTATTCTCTCGTTCATCATTGGACCCGAAATTCGCATTACGTCCCCTGGCCCGTCCGATTGCATCGATCTCATCGATGAAAACAATACATGGAGCCTTTTCCTTAGCCTGCTTGAACAGGTCGCGCACGCGGGAAGCACCAACCCCAACAAACATCTCTACAAAATCTGATCCCGACATGGAAAAGAAAGGAACGTTGGCTTCACCAGCTACAGCCTTGGCTAATAATGTTTTACCGGTTCCGGGAGGGCCTACCAATAAAGCCCCTTTTGGAATCTTCCCGCCCAACTGGGTGTATTTCAATGGAGTCTTCAAAAAGTCAACGATTTCCATGATTTCAATCTTTGCCTCAGCCAACCCGGCAACGTCCTTAAAACTGACGTTGATATTATCTTCTTCTTTGTTAAATATCTTGGCCTTGCTTTTACCAACACTGAAAATTGAACCGGCTCCGCCACCTCCACCGGCACCACTCATTCTCCTGAATATGAAAAGATAAAACCCGATGAGAAGGGCGAAAGGTAAAACCCAGCTTAATACCTGCATTAGTACATCGGTTCGCTTGGTGGTGGAATACTCGATGCGTTGATCCGAAGGCAGTTCGGCATTTATTTTCTCAAGATTTTTATCGAAAATGTCGATCGAACTGATTTGAAAGTAGAATTGAGGGCCACGCTCGGAAATATTACTAAGAGGGCTATTGAACATCTTTTGAAATTTCGGATCACTTAAACGATCCGGCTTAATGTATATCTCAACTCTGTCATTGTTAATGACAACCAGTTTCTCAACATCTCCGGTTTTCAGCATCTCCTCGCGGACCTTCTGCCAACTGGTTTCCTGCGGTTTACTGCTTTTATTAAAAGTGGCAATGGCAATAATACCAAGCACTATTATTGCATAAACCCACATTATGTTGAACTTCGGTTTCTTCTTCATCAGATCACCGGGGTTTCCTTTTGGACCTAATAGAGGCCGCTGTTTGCTTGTATTTTTGTCGTCTGCCATTTTTTCAGTATACTTTCCAGGTAATGGTAATTGGTAATAAAGATAAGACTCTTCAATTATTATACCATCTGCGGAAACTGGTTTTACGAAGTGAAATCTGTCCGGTGCCCATCTGCCCATAATTCTTCCAGATTATAAAAATCACGGAAAGGTTTTTGAAATACATGCACGATAACATCACCATAATCGAGCAAAACCCACTGGGAATTATCATAACCCTCACGGTGATAAGGTCTGCGTCTGGCCTTGTCTCTTACCTGAACTTCAATTGCCTCGGCAATAGCTTTTGCCTGAACGGTTGATCCGGCATGAGAGATCAGGAAACTCCTGCTGATGGTTGTATTAAGGTGGGTCAGATCCAGAAATGTAATCGCTTCTCCTTTCCTGGAACGTATCGCTTCAATTATTATCTCCAATAAATCATTATAATCGGCATCGTCAAGTTTCTTCTTCATAGTATCCTTTTACTTTAGTTCCACATAAATCCCGATTCTCTCGGGAAAAGTGCAACTAAACCCGTTATTATTATTTTTGGTAAATTTAGTCAGTAAATCGGGCTTCCATGCAACAACCGGCAAAGTATTTTCATAAAAGGCTGAATTCTACAAATTTGTATGCCAACCAAATGCTGAAAAAATATTCATTAAAGGAACCTTTTTGGATTCGTACCGATGATCAATTTGCCGGAAAAGGGCAGGGCAACCACAGCTGGATCAGTGAACCCGGGCAGAACCTCACTGGTACACTGACTATTTTCCCACATCAATTTGAGGCATCTCATCAATTCAACCTTTCAAAAATCTTTGCAATTGCAACTGCGGTTTTTCTTGAACTCTTTATCAATGAAATCCGCATAAAATGGCCAAACGACCTGTATGCAGGAGATAAAAAAATCGGCGGAATCCTGATCGAAACAGCCATTCTTGGAAGTTTCATCGATCATGCCATCTTGGGTGCCGGAATCAATATCAATCAGGTAAGATTTCCCGTTGATCTACCGAATCCAATATCAATCAGTATGTTAACTGGATTAAAGTACGACCTGCATGAGATGGAAAATCTTTTCCTCGAATCTTTCCGGAATCAATATTGCCTGATTGAATCCGGTAGATATGAAGAAATCCATACCCAATATCTAAACAGGTTATACAGATTTAATGAACCAGCC
>JAPLDV010000516.1 GCA_026391235.1 Bacteroidia bacterium
AGATTCAGCTGCTGCAGGCTGCTCCACGGCTCACATGGCCGCGGCTCGGGCCGGGTTGGTTTAATCTCGGAAATGCCGCCGAACAGGCTGATCTGGCTTCCAGCCTTCTCATCCTGTACCTTCGCTCCATACCGGAGCAATTGTTCGATAAAATTCTGGCCTCTATCATCCTCCGAAAAGAACTGGTAACGCTGGTGTTTCGAGAGATTATCCAGGGCACCGCTCACCACCATGGCTTCAACAACCTTTTTGTTGAGGGTTTTCAGACTGATCCGCTCCACCATATCATATATATCCCTGAACGGGCCATGTTTGTCGCGCTCCTGAACAAGTGCCTCCACAATTCCTGCTCCGATTCCCTTGACCGCGGCAAGGCCAAACCGGATATTCCCTTGCTTATTGACAGTAAATTTCAGGTAGCTTTCGTTGATATCCGGACCGAGAACCTGCATACCCATCCGGCGGCACTCATCCATGATGAAGGTTATCTTCTTGATATCGTTCAGGTTCCTGCTCAAAACAGCAGCCATGAATTCGGCCGGGTAATGTGCTTTAATATAGGCCGTTTGGAAAGCAACTACTGCATAACCTGCTGAGTGAGAACGGTTAAACCCATAATTGGCAAATTCCATCATGATATCAAAAATCTCAACTGCTTTCGTCCGGTCCACACCCTTCTTTTCTGCCCCTTCAAGGAAACCAGCTTTCTCCTTTTCCATGACATCCATCTTCTTCTTCCCCATTGCCCTGCGAAGCATATCAGCTTTGCCCAGCGAGAATCCTCCGATCACCTGGGCAGTCTGCATGATCTGCTCCTGGTAAACCATGATTCCATAAGTATCCTTCAGAATATCTTCCAGCCAGGGGTGTGGATAGATGACAGGCTCAAGCCCGAATTTACGCTTGATATAGATGTTGATAAACTCCATCGGACCCGGCCGGTACAATGCATTCATCGCGATCAGATCCTCCAGGGTTGTGGGTTTGAGGTCCTTCAGATAGGTTCGCATCCCGGGCGATTCAAACTGAAAAGTCCCAACTGTTTCACCCTTCTGATAAAGTTCAAAGGTTTTAGTATCCTCATAAGATATGGTATCCATATCCAGATCAATACCGCGTGAAAGCCTGATATTTTCAAGGGCATCCCTGATGATCGACAGCGTTCTCAATCCCAGGAAATCCATTTTCAGCATCCCGACATTCTCGAGATAATGACCATCATATTGCGTGATCATCAGATCCGTTTCCTTGGATATGGCCACCGGGATATGTTCAATCAGCGGATCCCGCCCGATGATCACCCCGCAGGCATGTATCCCGGTCTGACGGATCGAACCCTCAAGGATCTCGGCCATTTCGAGTGTCTTCCTCACCAGTTGGTCACCATTTGCTTTTTGATCCTTCAGTTCAGGAACATCTCTATAGGCAGAGGTCAGCGTAACATCGGGTCCGTCAGGAATAAGTTTGGCAAGCCGGTTGGCCTCCGGCAAGGGCAGGTTGATTACCCGGGCAACATCACGGATAGCCATCTTGGCACCCATAGATCCAAATGTAATTACTTGGGCTACACGATCTTTACCGTACTTTTCCAATACGTACTTCATCACTTCCTCACGACCGTCGTCATCGAAATCAATATCGATATCAGGCATGGATATCCGCTCGGGATTCAGAAATCGTTCAAAAAGAAGTTTATATTTGATCGGATCGATATCCGTTATACCTATGCAATATGCCACAGCCGACCCGGCTGCGGATCCCCGTCCGGGGCCCACCGAAACTTTTCGGTCGCGGGCTGCACGGATAAAATCCTGAACAATCAGAAAATAACCAGCAAAACCCATTTTTGCTATTACACATAGTTCAAATTCAATGCGCTCGCGGATGGCATCCGTGATTTCAGGATAACGCTTTTTTGATCCTTCCTGCGCCAAATGGCTAAGGTATTCATCCTGGCTTTCAAAGGGTTCAGGAAGCTTGAACTCAGGCAGCACCACATCCCGGTCAAGTTCATATACTTCGATTTTGTCAGCCACCTTAAGTGTGTTGGTTATCGATTCAGGGGCCTCCGGAAAAATCCGGCTCATCTCCGCCTCTGTCTTAAAGAACTCCTGACCGATAAATTTCATCCTGCTGGTATCGTTGATGTCTTTTCCAGTACTCAAACAAAGGAGAATATCCTGAGCTTCAGCATCTTTCTCGTTCAGATAATGCACGTCATTCGTTGCAATCAAATCAACCCCGTGTTTACGGCCCAGCTTTATTAATACCGGATTTACCTGTTTCTGCTCGGGATGGCCATGATCCTGAATTTCGATATAGAAATCTTCACCAAACAGGGTTTTATAGCGAAGTAAAACCTCCTCTGCTGCAGCCTCGCTGATGCGTGCTGCACGTGGCAGCTCACCGGCCAGACAGGAGGTGCAGGCGATCAGGTCCTCATGATATCTGTGCAACAGCTCCCAGTCGATCCGCGGTTTGTAATAAAACCCTTCAAGATAGGCCATCGAGACTATCTTCACAAGATTGTGATACCCGTTCAGGTTTTTTGCCAGCAAAACAAGGTGAAACCGGCTCCGGTCCTCCACATCCGATTTGTCCTTTCGGCCTTTCGGTGCCAGATAGACTTCACATCCAAGGATTGGCTTGATATTTTTTTCCCTGGCCAGATCGAAGAAGTGTTTAGCTCCGAACATGTTTCCGTGATCGGTTATTGCAACCGCTGGCATTCCCAGAGATACGGCCCGATCCATCAAACCCTCGATGGGAGTGGCCCCGTCGAGGATGGAGTACTGGGTATGGAGGTGAAGGTGTACAAAAGCGCTCATTGGGGTCAAAATTAGCCAGTATTATCCCTCCTGATGGCTGTGTTTAAAACTCTTTTAAAAGTTAAATACTTTTGGAGAACAGGATATTAATGGTATCTTTGCGCCACAAAAATTTTAACGCTTAAAAAATTGAATATTTAATTATCAGTAAGCATGCCAGCAAAAATCAGATTAGCCAGACACGGGAAAAAATCCCGTCCGTACTACTTCATCGTAGTTGCGGATAGCAGGGCACCACGGGATGGTAAGTTCATTGA
>JAPLDV010000735.1 GCA_026391235.1 Bacteroidia bacterium
TGATGTTATATTGAAAATATCAGATAAATAAGTGGCGGTAACAGCAGAAATTCATTAAATGCTTCGTAACTTAGATGTTAGATTTGAATTAATTAACATCTCAACCAGGATGGAAAAAGTATTGATAGTACTGCATGACAATCCACCCGCACAAAAAACTAAGAAACACTATTAACAATTTAACTGATATGAAAAAAGCTATTTTGATTTTCGGAGCAGCCGCAATTCTAATCATCGTAACCGGATTTATTATTGATTCTGCTGCTGGTGCCGGACAGGATTCTCTGAAATCCGCGAATGGACTATTGATCCCTGCTGACCTGCAAAACGTTATTACGAAATCCTGCATGCCCTGCCATTCAAACGATGGGAAAAAGATGGCAAAAGCAATGGTGAATTTTTCCAATTGGAATACATCTAAACCCGGAACCCTGGTGAAGAAGGGCAAGGCTATCTGCAAAATGATCTCCAAAGATGCAATGCCCCCGGCACAATTCAAAGAAGCAAACCCTGAACTTGCCCTGACCCCGGCTCAAAAAGAGGCCATCTGCAAATGGACAAATTCTATGAAGCCTGAGAAAAACTAACAGATTAACTCACCTCCTTCAAGCGTGAAAAGAATTCTGAAAATCGGAATGCCACTTCTGGTTGTTCTGCTTGCAGTGCTGTTATGGTGGAGGTTCTATTTTGTTTTTGGCGAGGGTGTAAGGGCCGGCAACCTCAACTTCTTAGTAGAAAAAGGCTACATATTCAAAACCTGGGAGGGGAGGCTCATACAGGTTGGCTTTAAAACCCCGGTACCGGGTTCCATGCAAAGCAACGAGTTTGAATTCAGTGTCGCAAACGATAGTATTGCTGCGGTGCTTGAGCATTGCAGCGGTAAACTGATTGAGGTTCGTTACAAGGAGTACCTCCATTCGCTGCCGTGGCGGGGCATGAGCCATTATGTAGTGTTCGAAATATTGAAAATCTCCGATACCGGACCCGGTTCAGTATTGCCTTATTAGTTGCCTGATGCTAATCCATTTTCAATGCATCCACAGGATTCCTGACGGATGTCCTGTATACATGGTACAAAATTGTAGCCAGTGCGATTGTTAGTGCGATAAGAGTGGCCAGCAGGAATACACCCGTTCCGATGCTTATCCTGTAACTGAAATCCTGGAGCCATTTGTTCATGGTGTAATAAGATAATGGAGATGCCAGCATTGCAGATGCAATCACCAGAATGACGGTTTCAATCATGAGCATCTCCATGATGAGGCTAACGGTCGCTCCCAGGCATTTCCTGATGCTGATCTCCTTTTTACGCTTTTCCATGGTAAAGGATGAAAGTCCCAGTAATCCAAGACAGGCCAGCAAAATGGCCAGGACGGCAAAAATTGTAAAAATCTTTCCCATGCGTTGTTCCTTCAGGTAATTGGATGCCAATTTGTCGGTAAGGAAATCATAATCAAATGGTTGATTGGGCACCAACTGCATCCATACCGATTTGATACTTGAAATCAGATCGGCTTTATTCACTGGTGAATATCGTATGGCTGCAAACCTGCCACGTTCCGACAACTGAATGATCAGAGGTTTAACCGGCTCATGAAGGGATTCATAATTATAATCCCTGATCACCCCGACAATCGTCAGGGGAAGGTCCTGGTCATTGACCCCGCCTCCAATGAGCATGATCCTCCGGTTCACAGGATCGGACCACTCCAGGCGCCTGGCCGCACTTTCATTGATAACCACGGCAGTGCTGTCGGATGCGAACTCTTTAGAAAAAAACCGGCCGGATACAAGACCTATCTTCATGGCCTCGATAAACCGATGGTCAGAGCTAATATTGTTTATAACACTGATCTTGTCACCGGGATCGCCATCCCGCCTGAAAGTGGTGCTGCTCATGCTGTTGCTTCCCGGCAATTGCCTGGTCAGGGTGACGCTTTGTACACCGGGAATGTTCTTGATTCGGTTAACGAACAATTCCGATTGATTTCCCAAAGTGTTGGTCCGCTTGATGATCAACAGGTTCTCCTTGTCGAAATTCAGGTCCTTGCCGGTAATGAAACGGTTCTGCCTGAAAACAATAAGGGTGCATGCGATCAGGCTTATCGTGATAAGAAATTGGATGACAACCAGTGTTCTTCTGAGCCATCCGCTCCTGATGCCCATCTGAAGTTTTCCTTTTAGAACAGATACCGGATTGAAGCGCGACAGGAAAAATGAAGGGTAACCACCCGATGCCAGGCTGATCAGCACAAGAAGAAGAAGGAGCACAGGAACAAAAACAGGCCAGTTGATCAATGAAACTGAAAGCTGTTTGTCGGAGATGTCATTAAAATATGGAAGGGCAAGATAAACCAGCAAAATGGACAGAAGGAAGGAGATCAGTGTGAGCAGGGACGATTCTGTAAGAAACTGCCCGATCAATTGTGACCGCAACGATCCTACAACTTTGCGGATCCCAACTTCACGGGCTCTGGATGAGGCCCTTGCAGTGGCCAGGTTCATGAAATTTATCGATGCAACGATCAAAAGAAACAAGGCAATGAGGGAGAAAATGTATACGGTGCCAATAACCTGTTTCAGATGGATATCGATTAAAGGGGTCAAAACATAGCCATAACTGCTGCCACTCTCCTTAAACTTTATCAGGTCAACCCCGGTATACTGCAAAACCTGCGGTCCCACATACTTATCCACGATCGACTCCATTTCGGATTCAATAACCTTTTGACCGGCATTGACGGCTATCCTGATATAAGTGCTGGGGCTATTGTTTACCCACAGATTGCTTTGATAATCAGGATAAGACAGGTAAGATGCCAGCATGGTAAAACGGAAATGGCTGTTAGGGGGATAATCCTCGATAACCCCTTCAACCGAGAACGACCTGGGCGGATCGAAAACCTGGAGGGTTTTCCCCACGACGTCGGTGGTTCCGAAATATCTGACCGCCAGTGAACGGGTTAAAACCAATGCATCAGGCTTGCTGAGTGCTGTGCTCGTATTACCCGCGATCAGCCTGGTGGTGAAAATGTCGAAAAAGGTTGAATCCGCATACAGGAACCCGTCTTCGACAAAGTTTTTGTCACCGTTCCTTACCAGCGGTGTGGCGTCTATATATCTCGTATATTGCTCCACTCCAAGCAATTCTTTTACCAGAACGGGGCCGATGGGATTACAACTGGCTGTGCTGCTGACATCCATGCCCTGAATCGTCCCTTTCACCGATACCCTGTAAATCCGATCGAAATTCTTGTGAAACCGGTCGTACGAGAGCTCATCCAAAACAAACAGCAGTATCAGGATTGACGAAGCCAACCCGATGGTTAAACCAATAATATTGATCAGGCTATACCCTTTGTACCTGAGAAGGTTACGTAGTGAGGTCTTTAAGTAGTTGAAAAACATAATAAAGGCTTAGTTTTTTTGATGGACAACTTGCGTGGAAAGTTACAGGATCTTTTCTTTCTTCACCTTCTTTTCTTTCTTCACCTTCTTAACCTTCTTTTTTTATCTTTATAGTCATGAAAGCACTATTCATTGGCGGAACCGGCAATATTAGTACACCGGTGAGCAAGCTCGCTATCGGGCGGGGCATAGACCTGTACCACCTTAACAGGGGCAACAGGCAAGTCATTCCTGGCGTTACCAGCCTCATGGCCGATATCCATGATGCCAATCAGGTTAGGAAAGTATTGGATAAACATGAATGGGATGTGGTTGTCAACTGGATTGCATACACCCCTGAAGATATTCAAAGGGATCTGGAACTTTTTGAAGGATCTGCCCGGCAATATATTTTTATCAGTTCGGCCTCGGTCTATCAAAAACCGCCTGTAAATCACATTATTATCGAATCTACCCCGTTAAGAAATCCCGTATGGGAATATTCACGAAATAAGATAGCCTGCGAAGATCTCCTGGTGAAAATGCATCGTGACAACGGATTTCCGATGACGATAGTCAGACCCTCGCATACTTATTACTCTGTTATTCCGGTTTCCCTGGGCGGTTGGGAGGAGTTTACGGTGGTTGACCGTATGCGGAAAGGCCTGCCGGTTGTTGTTCATGGCGATGGTACTTCATTATGGACCATGACCCACGCCTATGATTTTGCTAAAGGATTTTTAGGCTTGATGGATAACCGGCATGCCATCGGCGAATCGTTTCATATTACTTCAGATGAAGTTCTTACCTGGAATCAGATTTATGAAACAGTAGCCCGTGCCGCAGGTTGCCTACCCAAAATTGTGCATATCCCGTCAGAAACAATTTCAAACTATGCAGATAAACAGGGTTTTCCTTCAGTTCGGGGAACATTATTGGGCGATAAATCGCATAGTGCTGTTTTTGATAATTCGAAAATAAAGCGATTTGTACCTGGATTCATGGCCACAATTCCATTCTCTGAAGGCATAAAGCAAACAATTGACTGGTTTGATGCCTATCCCTCGAGAAGAGTGGTAAAAGATGAAACCAACCGCTTTTTAGATGGGCTGATCGAAAACTATACCAAATAGCAATGACAGAAATCAAACCGATAACCGATAACCGATAACCGATAACTAATAACCCATAACCATGACAACCACCAAATCACTCATCTTTTTGCCTTTTCTTGGGGCTTTCATCCTTCTAACCAGCTGCGCTACTGTTAAATTCTACAATGATGAGTCACTGAAGAATGAAACCGGCCTGCGGGTTTATTCATCAAAGCCTTATCTTCTGGTGGAATATATGGGCACCAAAACAGTGAGCCTCAAAACCAGCATAGTCTATCTGCCTGATATGGCATCTCCTCAGTTTATCAGAATAAAACCCGGTATCGGTTCATCAGCCTTAAAACTGGAACTGAACAACGGCATGCTGACCTCCTATGGTTTAACCACTGACACCAAAATCCCGGAAACGCTGGGTAAGATTACCGACCTGCTTACTAAGTCCGCTGCATCTGTCGATGATATCATAAAGAATAAAGCTGAGGTTGAACCGGGACAACCCTCCTTTGAATTATTTGAAATTGTTATTTCCGGTGGTCAGACAAAATTGGTGCGTATACAATAATTGTTGAATCAAATAGGCTATGTTTAATTCTGTTGCGCTGGATGTTGTAACAGGCTTGGTTTTATTTATCTGTTATATAGACTGTTGGCAACTATATTTTCCGATACAATTCTCGGACTGGGCGGCTGGCTGACGAAAAGCGACACGGTGGCTTTTGATCCCAAAACAAAAGAGAAGACGTACACCCCGCAAATAGATCCAAATTCTTTATCTGCTGCGCATCAGAAGATATCAAGGTGAACAGAACCCGCTCGCCGGGGTTAAACAACAATAATCATATGACAGCGAAAATGACTAAATTTGTAATTGTAATACTAAAATTAAAAAAATGAATAAACTTATTATTTCTCTCGCAGCTATGCTGATAAGCAATACCACGGCAATTGCACAGGATGCCGAAGGATGTAAAGACCATCCATTGCTTTCACGCATGCCGGATTACACTATTTTAGATTGTACTCAAAATTTCAATCAGCTTGATTTTTTAAACACAAAGGGTGAAGACATCAAATTGGAAGGAAATCTTACCTTTATTTGGTATGTATTTAATTCAGAATCACAAAATAAAGAACCAAGCTTTTTTCAAATTATCAAAAATTATTCTAATGCTATTATAAAAATCGGAGGCAAGAAGATTTATGAAGATAACATTTCAGGATATTATGAATTGAAAAAAAACGGGAAAGAATATAACATAAAAGTCGTTGGTACGAATAACAGTGATATTTTGCTATCTGTGCTTGAAATGGAAGCAATGAAACAAGAAGTTACCGCCAATGAAATGCTTGATGCCTTGAATAAAGACGGTTATATAGCGCTGAATATTCTTTTCGAATCAGGGAAATCCACCATTCAGCAAGAATCACTTCCTGTAATAGACCAAATATTTGATTTGTTGAAAAGTAATTCAACCCTTAATGTCAGTATCGAAGGCCATACCGATAATGTAGGTGAGGCTGCAGGCAATAAAAAACTCTCTGATGACCGGGCTAAAGCTGTTATGGTTGCTATTATTGCTAAGGGGATTGAGAAAATAAGATTGTCGTTTATTGGCTGGGGACAGGAGAAACCTATTGCCGATAATCGAACCGATGAAGGCAGAACTAAAAACAGGCGCGTAGAAATAGTAAAGAAACAGTAAACTAAACATAAATATTTGCCATACCAGGGAAATTGCAGGATTGCCATGGGCTGTTCAATCTACTTGAAATCACAGATGTATATGCGGTTTGCAATGATTTTTTATGGAGGCGGCACGATGCTTCTCCTGAAAAACGGCACCCTAATACATCCATGAAATGAAAAATAAATCAAAGAGGTTTACCATACTGATTGCCGGTGCCCTGTCAGCCTGCTTGTTTCTACTTCTGTCTTTTATATCCGATGATGGGAAAAGCGAAAATCACCTGTCAAAAGGAGCTGTTTTGGGCAACCGCTTCCTGACATTAAATACTGTCGTCCGAGTCAATCAGATAGAAGTCACCCGAAACCGGAATGAAGGCGAAGACGAAGCTGCCATACATACACTGGCTTATGCCACGGCTTTTCGTGAAGCCATCGCTGCCGGATGGCCCGAAGCCAGAATTACCTGGGCATTCAGCTGGCAGGCCCTGTTCTCGGTATTGCCCAATTACAGGGAGATACGTGATTATGCAAAGCAATGCCATCAGAAATATGGAGATGATGTGACATTTATCCCCGGGGGATATTTCGCAAATGCATATAATACACGGGAACAGGTGAATAAGGATCTGCACGATGCTTTGAATCGGGTATCCGAATTTATGGGCAACGGGTTTCGCCCGAAAAGTGTGGTTGCCGGATTTTTGGCTGCTGAAAACCTGCAATATCTGGCTGAAACAGAAAACATCCATGTTTGCCAGGGCAATATCTGGAGCCAGTATGCTATTGATAATCAGGATGGTGATGGATCCATTTGCTACCCGTATTATCCGTCGGCGGAGCATTTCTGCAAGCCGGCACAATCGAAATCCGATTTCATCGACTGCGTGAACCTTGATGGCTGGACCTGCGATTTCCTGGCCGCGAGGCGCGAAGGATTTAAGGAGGGTTTTAATAGCCGGATGGGTGTAGGTCCGATCGAAACAGTCCAGAACCATGGTCCGGTGGATGGGCTGAAGCAGATGATTGCCACTACGGCCGTTCATTTCGACACGGGCTTTTCGTTAAATGGATTTGCCTGGGTGACTGATTGCTGGGAAATATCGCTGATCAAGCCGATCGGCCACCTGGAATGTTTAACCGCCTGGCTCCAGGAGATCCGGACAAGATGGCCCGATGCAAAATGCATCACCCAGGGTGAATTCGGGCTGCTCTGGAGAAAGGAATTTAAAAATAACGATAAAATAGATTATCGCTTTATTCAAAAAGGCACAGGAATCGGGGGTTCGGATAAAGACAAGGAAATCAGCTGGTTTATGAATAAGAATTTCCGGTTGGCTTTCCTAAAAGATATAAAGGATAATTCCGAAAAAGTAATCGATTTTACCCGGTATGATGTTCCTGCAAAAGAACCGCAAAACATCTCCCGTAACTGGAGCCTGATGGGTGAGATCAACCAGAAGCAGACACGGCCGCAGGATGCGCCGCTGCCGCTGAAAAGGCTATCGGATAAAGACCGGGAGGTTATTTTCAGGGAATATCCGGAGTTAAGCGGGCGGTAGAGGCTGAGGGAGTTGTCGGTTGTCATGATCCAATGTGCCAATGTGCAAATGCGCCAATGAATTCTGTGCCAATTCGTTCCCTTCTGCTCTTAACTCTCTTAACCTTCTTAACTCTCTTAACCTTCTTAACGCTCCTCGTTCCGGATCACTATCTTTTTTGTTAGCGTGCGCCCATCTTTCAGGATCACCTTTAGCAAATACAGCCCTAAGGCAGTTGGGGGAGTAGGAATGCTGATCCCGGTCGTTTCTGCATTAATCTGATAATCATTCAATTTCTGTCCTTTGGCCGTGAACAGCGAAATGCTTTCGACATCAGCCTTACCAGTGAATTCGATATTGACAACCTTTTCAGCCGGGTTTGGCCAGATGCGGGCAATATCATCCCCCGTGCTGTCTGCCTGAGGAACGGCCCATTGGTCCTTTAATCGGGCTATTTGCCTAACCGGGATCTCCTTATCCCAGACCTTAACTTCATCCACGCATCCGAGCAATGCATACTGGGTTTCCACATTGTCCATCCTGCCTATGGTCAGGGGTTTTGTTGAGGAAAGGATGGCTCCTGAGAAGGGTTTAAAGGAATCGAGAATTCCATCGACATACAGTTCCATTGAATAGCCGGTATAGAGGACGGCAACATGATAATAGCGGTTCAGTTCGATTGGCAATGAGCCATCGAGGTCGGCAATTCCGGTGCCTGTTTTTACCGTCCACCGCAGCCGGCCTTCCGGTGTGATGGATAATTTATAACGCTGCTGCCACGATCCGTGAGAGATGATAAACCTTTCGGAGCCCAGCTGTTCGCATTTTACCCAACAGCTCAGGCTAACGGTGCCGGTGAAGTTCAGGTCAGCGTTATTATCGGTGAAAATAATATCCTGTCCAGATGAAAACCGGTACGCCAGCGAGGGCATGCTGCGGGGATCATCTGTTTTGGTAACGCCGGATACGGTGGCGTGGAACCGGTCGGCAGCAGCGTTACGGTCGTCGGAGTCAAAAGGATACCAGATCAACGGAGTCTGCATCTGAAGGCTGGTGTCTTTTACCAGTGCGCCGGCTGATACCGTTGTAGAAAGCTTATCCTGGTTGGTAACCTTCACGGTGATGGTTCCCACCCCTGGTGCTGCCGGAGCCTGCCAGGTAACGGAACTCCCGCCGGGCTGTGAAATGGCGCCCGATGAAGCGGTCCATGCATACCCGAGAATTTCACCTTGCACCGGTTCAACCAGTGCCGTAAACCTGTTTGAGCCACCACTAACCGTGTATCTTGAATCTGATTGTATGCCTGTCACCACCGGCGGCAGGGGAATGCGATCTACGATCTGAAGGTGCAGGGTATCTTCAGTGGTCAGGCCATTGAAGCTAATCCTGCATTTTAGAACGGATTGAGATTGGTTGCCCGGAGAGGTAATCCGCACCTGCGACTGGCTTGGTCCTTCAATCAATATATCATCCAGATACCATTCAAACTGCAGCTGGTCAACCGGGTCGATATTCCCGGGTTCGCAATATGCAGTAAATGCCGAATTGATAAGAATTGGGTTATGATCAACAGAAAGATCTTTTATCCGGAGGTTTGCAGAGTAGTTGTACCGATAATGATAATCGAGAATGTTATTGCCGGCATAGAGCCTGACATTGCGGGCTTCCGGACTCTGGCCCGCCGGGAAAAGCCTGATCAGCCTGACTTCCCCGGCTGGAACCGTTAGCTGAATGGAATCGGATGATGCTGGAAACAGTATGGTTTCGGTGATGGCATCGTACACCCCGAACGAGCCTGTTGGAAGTTTGACATTAACTAGTTGACCGACTAGTAACGGATTAAAATATAGATAGGAAACGAGGGAATTATCTCCGTAAAAATCAGTTTTATTGAGGTCGATCTGAAGGATCCCGGGAATATTGGTTGTTTTTGCCACTGCGGCAAGATATCCCACACCGGATCCGCTGTAGAGCGACAGGTTTGTGGCTGCCCAGCCGCCGCCGATGGCATCGCCGGTGGCATACGGCGATCGGCCGCCCCAAATTTCTTTCATGGATTCATGTGGTATGCAGGCAGTTGGGTCGTTTGCAGAAGCCCAGGCATAGGAATCCTGGTTGGTTTGGGGAAGGGCGTTCCAGTAAAACAAACGGCTGGCATTGGTCACATTCAGTATCCATTTGGCTATGGCCCTGGCGTATCGCTTGTCATATTTGGGTATTGGCGCCAGGGCGGCAACCTGCTGGAAACCATTCATCACAAATGCGTAATCATCGCCCCCATCGTTGGCTTCTCCGATCAATCCCGAAACATCGTATCCGCCCCATTTCCCGACAATAGATCCCCATCCCCTGAGATCGCCCCGGTTAAAACACCAGTCGAGCAGCTTTTGCATGGGGTAATTTGTACCGTCAACGGCGTTCATCCTGGCCGCAGCAAGGGTTCCGTACGACAGCTGAAGTTCATACGAAGGGTTTGATCCGAATCCGGTGAGGAAATCCATGGCAAGCTGGGCGCCTGTGAAATATTTTTTGTTGCCCGTTTCGAGATATGCATTGTAAAGCAGCCAGGCGATGCTTCCTGCCGATTCGGGTTCCGGAACGCCCGTTGTCAGTGGCAGCCCCGTCATCAGGTTAAATGCCCGGTAGTTCATTTTGGGCAGCGTCCAGGGTGTAGTGCTTCCGCCCAGCTGTTTTACACAACTGAGCCAGCGATCGGCAACGGTGGTAAACTGATTGGTAAATTCGGGTACTGCATCAGGGTAAAGAGATCGCAGCTGATAGAAGAACACATTCGGCATCACATCGTACCACCAGTCATTGCCCGATGTCGTAAAATAGCTGTTCAGATAGACATTCTGACCGTTTTTCAGGTTAAAAAAGTCTTTGGTTTTCGATACCCAGTCGATTCCGTTCTGGTTGCTCTTGTCAACTCCGGCGAGACTGGCCCCGACCAGTGCCGGTAAGATGTTAATGGCTTCCGCCTGATTAAGATGACCATCAACGCCCACATAAGAATCGAGAAAGAAGGCACTATTATCAGGATAATTGAATTGGCCCTGATTACCCAGGCGCGACAAAGGCAGATATTGACCGGTTTTAGCCAGGTTGAAGATTAAGCTGTCATAATCCCGGGCCACCAGGTTCCAATCCCTGATCAGGAGCGGCAGCGGTGAATCGGGCATCCTGTCGATCCGCGGAATGTTTAATTGCCTCTGCTGAGAAAACAACTGCATGGTTGAGATGCAGAATAGCAGTATAAGTTTCAGACGGATCATATTAAGCAATTTAGTAATTTACCATTCAAAGATACTCACCACGGAGGCAAAAAGGTACCCACCCCCAGATTCGAGGACCAATTCTGAATTTTGAAATTTCAGATTCATGTTGAGTCCCGAAGTATGTGGCCAAACGGCCCTAAGTCTAATAACCCGAAAAGGTACCCCCCTCGCCCCCTAGCCATCAACCTAAGGACATAATACGTTAATTTTCAATAGTTTTAAAGGCCCTTCTGGCTACTATGATCCATTTATATTACCCGTAAGTGAATAGGTAATTGAAATCCAGTTCAAAGCGGTGCGGGTAAGGGTAGCGATCCCGGCCTTCGCCGGGATGACAATGTCTCATAGGGAAAAAAGGACGGGAAGGGTTGGTGCGTGGGTGTGAGGTCGCTACTTCATGATGAATCGAACATCTCCTGACGACGCTCACCACACACACTCTCTCACCCTCACACTTCTTC
>JAPLDV010000481.1 GCA_026391235.1 Bacteroidia bacterium
ATAAAAAAAGCCTGAGCCACCAAATTAGTGGTGACTCAGGCAAACAAAAAGGACAAAAAGGGCTTTAAAGCCTTTGAATTACCGCTGATTAGACCGGTTTTTCGACAAAGACAGCCAGATTTTGAGATTTCCCGGTGAAAGTGAGCTGTATATGGTTCAGGTCTGAAATATCGGGACCGATCTTACCGGTTATTGATAAACGCATCGGCGAGAATTGATCGCCTATCAGCATGCACTGGCCGTTTTGATCCAGGATCATAATTGCCCATGATCTTCCGATAATCAAATTAATGAAATCCTGCACGTAGTAACTGATCTTTGGAATTTTAAAGGATACGTCATGCTCAAAGTATCTGCCGGCGGGCGACATGTTTTGTTTGACCTCGTAGGAGATTGATTGGTAGATGGGATTCAACTCCCAGCTATCCTTGCCATTCCACTGCTCGGGTGTTTCATAGAGTCCTGTTTGCTCGTTACGTGGAAGAAAAGAGATCGACCTGGATGGGAGGAGCCACAATTTCGCGACTCCTCCGATGTTGTTTTTGTCTTTTGTAAGGTTTTTCATGTGTTAAGGTGTTGTTCTTGGTAATTGTCCCGGATTTGTACAAGATGGCCAAAACTATTTTTTGGAACTTGACATATACATCCTTTTCAAATTTGATAATATCCATGGGCAGGTTGCGGTCCAGATCCTTTTTGATTGACTGGAACGGCCAGATCTCATCCGGATATTCGTATTGAGTTTGAAACCGGCGGATGCTTTGCGCCTGGCTTCCGGACATGGATATATCAATAGCAACGCAGGTACGCATAAACAGTTTCACTGCTTTTTCGAAAGCGGTATGAAGGTATGCCATATCGGTGAGCGAGAGTTCCCATCCAAAGCGGTAGAAATCGCAATCGGATATCATTATTTCAACGGTACAGGTCAGTCTGGGCTGTGTCGATAATTTGGATTCGCGGCGTTTCCAGGGCTTTTCCAGACATCGTTTGAACATCAGCAGATAAGCGTTGTTCACTGAATACAGGTTTACAGGGTCTCCAAAGTTCTGAATCATGAATCTCCCGACATACGGTTTGCAGGGTATCACGATTGACTTGTAGTTAGCGTTCATGATTTTTTCGGAAATCATAATTTGAGGTTTTGAGGTTATTGGATACTAGCCCTTTTCTATCTCATCGAGAGCTTTGTCGAAAGTGAACTCCTTTTCCCTTCCGGGGTCCACATGCGTGCACCCCTGCTTTAATTCTCCATAGAGGTATGCCACCCGGAGCATCCGGATAACGTCTGTGTTTTGGAGCAGCTTCCTTACTCTGAGTTTTTCATCGAACAAAGCTGTTGGGTTGAAGCTGAATAGCTTGGTAACGAATGACAGTTTCATGGTATGCCAGGGTTATTAATAGTAAAATCTTAAATCTGTAATCTTAGTTGCTCATCCATCTCGTCTTTTTCAACCTCCTTCAATGATTTTCCTATTCTGGCTTCCATTGCCTTCAGACTCTCGAATTGCAGGAACTCAGGGTTCTGGCGGAGTACCTTTTCAAGTTTCCCCCGTTCGAGCTGGACCGATACCTTTTCGCCCAGTAACTCTTTCCGGCGGGTGATGGTGCCGTGGAAATAGTCATACAGCAGCCGGTAGCATTCCCGTTTGTAATTCAGAAGCTCCGTACTCGAACTATTGATGGAAAAGATCCACCCATAGATCCAATTTTCCGGAATGCAAATCATATTTCTGATCTGGTCTCCGGGTACCTGCATTGGCTGTTTAGCCAACGCAGGTCCAATTATCGGGTCAGCGGAAACATTCTTAAAAGTACGCGTGTACTCAATACCAAGTGCTTCACAGATAGGCTTTAAGGCTATCCAATTAGTTCCATCTTTGGCTAAAAACAATAGGGTTTTGCCATTGAATTGTAAAAATCGCTCAATTGATTGTTTCATAATGTATTAGATAAATTAGTAAGGGATGCAGGTATTGGAGTTTTGACCTTCTTTTTGAAGGAATCGAATGGGAATTTTTCCTCAATACTGAACACGGAATAGCTGGAATCCCAATGAACATTGGTGATCCAGCCTCCATCGATCAATACACTAACTGCCTCGATGAAATTATCTATTATTCAATATTATATACTGTACAGGGAGGGTAAAAACTGTACTTTGCTGTACCGGGCTGTACCGAAAAAAAATAGGCTGTACTGAACTGTACCGAAGTGTACAGGGGGAAAGTTGGGATAAAGTATTGATAAACAGGGTGTACGCTCTGTACTGCCTGTACAGCCTGTTTTTGAGCCAAAAATTCAGAATGGTAATTTTTCATCGGTTTGTGGTTTTGCAGGTTGTTCTTTTATCGAGTTAGTGTTTTCGGTACTTTCGTCAGTAGTGTTTTCGTCAAGCGAAACATTGAGCTCGTCATAATCGAAGCAATAGGCTTGTTCGGCTTTTGATTTCCATTCGCCGGTCGGTCCCAGGGTTGTATCAAGGAACTTGAACCTCACCCGTGTTTTTCCGAAGTATCTCTTATCGTTCTCCAGATAATACTCGATCGATTTCAGGGGAAGGATGTTTTCGCCGGAAGCCTTTCCATGCTTCTTGTATAGAAAGAATATCCTTGACATCTGGATAAAGATGACATTGGTCTCCTTGGGTAAATCTCCTTCCCTCCGGTCGGTTTTGAGCGTCTTTATTTTGGATATCTTGAAATCGATTCCGTCGTGGATAAAACCATCAGCGGCTAAATAGTGAACCGTGAACCATTTCCCAGAAGATGGCTACTTCATTGCCCTTCTTGGTCTCCTTGTTCTGTACCTGGATCTGAGTAGCGGCCAGCGCAATCAGTTCTTCATAAGAAAAGGATACCTCGATGTGGGTTTTGATCGCATGAAAAGTGGCCAGGATAACCTGCCAGTTTTTGAATAAACGGTCCTCGATGACCATTTTCCCGATTGTTGCCATGAGATCCTTGCCGACCGTATCAAAACTGGCGTTGAAATTCTGTAGGAATAAGGCGCGGAGTGAGAGTATCTGGTTGGTGATGTGGGTATTGCCGAGTTGTTCAATGGCTTTCAACTGGTTAAAGGCGATCTTTTCCTCATCGGTATATTCATATTTAGTGAAGGTTAGATAAATCAAACGGGAAAAGAGTGCAATGTCCACCGTTGGCATTTCCTGCCCGGAAAGGATCACCGCGCAATCCACTGCCGTGGTTTCCTTTTTCTTATCCTTTTCCATGTTCATCCGGGTTCGCCCGGTACCATCCCACATCCCTTTCAGGAATTCGATCTTTTCGAAATCGATGTTGTTTTTGTATTCATCGATATGAGCGCAGGCATTACAGAGTTGGGAAACATGATCTGCCAGGGCGGCCTTACTGGTATTGTTAATATTGGGTCCTTTGCCAAATTTCCCGAAGAAACTCATGATACTGACAGCGAGTTCTGTTTTACCGGCACCTTTTGGTCCGAATAGATTGAGGATCGGGAAAAAGTTAAACTTGCGAATGATGATATCCCGGAACAGGCTGGCAAAGTAAAAACACAACGCTATGGAGGCATTCTTGTCGAACACTTGTATTAATCTTCTGCTGTATTCCTTGAGTGTAATGGTATTACCATCACGGTGTACAAACTGTCGTTCGGAAACGTAAAGATTGACCTCACCAGCCCAGATCTGAGAGAATGCAGGGAGGTAATAGTTCTTATTATCGTGAGAAACGATACCATTTTCATCCACTTTCGTAAAGGATCCATTAAAAATGCCGTTACCCCAGGCGTAAAACCCGTTTTTATGCCAGCCGAGCTGGGTGATTTCCAGACATGATTTGGTTTCCTGGTAGAGATATCGTTTCAGTTTATTGAGTTCGGTATCTGACATTTCCCACAAGAAATTACCGAGTGATTCAATGGCCTCTTTGAACCGGCCGATACTGATTAGGGCGTTTATCGGGAGCTCGATAACACGGGTGATGCCGTACTCATTGGTGATCCGGAAGATTCGTTTTGAGTTGCTGACGGACTCAATATGAAACAGAGGCACCAGTGTAAAGTTGCATCCCCTTTCGATCCCTTTCTGTGTTCTAAAGTAATAGCAATTCTTATCCTCGTAGAAACCGTATTTCTGCCAGGCAGAAAGGGATACATGTTCGGGGATCGTATCGAACTTTTCCACCTTTACTACTTCCGGTGTTGCATCTTTTACCAGTTCCTTTAATTTCTCGGTCCAGGTCTTTTTGGGTTTGATCAGTCGGCTGACCTGGTCTATATACAGGTCGTGGCTCGACGAATCCATTTTGAAAATCAGGTCGGAGATTTCATTGATGGCCCTGATTTTATTGGCGGGGGTACTAGGAAGCTTAGAATATTTAAAAGCCTTGTTGACAATATAGTCGGTGATATTTTTATGAGCGTATTGGTCGAACTGTTCGATATCTGTAAAGAAGCTGTCTGCATCAATCTTTGTATCCTTATCGAACGGCAATTCCAGGATATTGCAATTCAATCCGGCATCGAGGATCAATTTGGCTGAGCGGTCGACCGATTTAACTCCGGCAGGATCTGAATCGGGGATAATGGTAATCGAAGCGCAGATATCTCGTAGGCTATCGAGCTGTCCTTTGGTGAACGAAGTGCTGCAAATCCCCACAGTATTAGTAACCCCGATCTGATGCAGTTTGATTACATCGGCATTGCCTTCCACCAGGTAAGCGTTATCGTTGCTCTTGATCGCCTGCCGGGCGAAATTGAGACCGAAGAGAAGTGACCCCTTCTGGTAGATTTCCGTTGTCCTGGTATTGAGATACTTGGCCTTGTCATCGCTCATCGAGCGTCCGGTAAATCCCAGGATATGATTGTATTTATCATGGATTGGGATGATCAGCCGGTTCCTGAAATAATCAAACAATTTCCCCGGGGAATTTGAACGCTCGCTGATCAGGCCGGCGGTGAGTAAGATTTCATTTTTGATACCGGACCCCCTGGCGAAGTTCAAAAGATGGTCCCAGCTATCGGGAGCAAAACCGATCTCAAAGAGTTTGATGGTTTCCTCTGTCCACCGGCTGAGCGCATAATCCCTTACCGGTTTACTTACCGGATCATTCAACTGAGCGGTGAAATAGGAAGCGGCCAGGGAGTTGACCACATAAAGAGATTCAGCATGGAGGTGAGCGGCCTTTTGTTCATCGCTTTGCACCTCTTCCTTCATCATAATGCCATGACCGGAAGCCAGAGATCGGCAGGCCTCTGGGAAGGTGATCCCTTCCTTCGCCATAATGAAGGCGATGCCATTTCCTCCGGCTCCGCAGCCAAAGCATTTGTATGTATTTGTTTTCTGGAATATCTTGAAACTGGGTGTCTTCTCATCATGAAACGGACAGCAGGCTTCCCAGGTCGTGCCATTTTTTTTCAGGGTGGTATACCTGCCGATCACTTCCTGGATCGGTATACTGATAAGCTGGTCGATAGTTGATTGAGGGATCATCGGAATGTCTTGATTAATGTGGTGCCTGGATTAGGATCTTGCGGTGAGGGTAGGGGGCAACCTGCCTATTCATACCGCCGGTTGTTCAGAACGAATGTGATGTCGCGGATCAGTTGCTCGACATACTGATACTCATCCACGAAGTTGATCGGTTCGATGGCGGTTAGCATCCGGGAAGATTCAGCCTTTTTCAGGAAGCTGAGGTAGGTTTTCAGTGCGCGGCGGATAAACTCCAGGCTCCTGGTGTTGGAGTTTCGGTTGAGCAGGGCTGAGGTGGGATCAATCATGATGATTTGGCTATATAATATAGCCGCAGTTTAAGGTGTTTGGATTTCGTCAATGATGGCCATGATTTGCTGAAGCTTGATTGAATTTGATTTTTCAATCAGCATCAATTCCTCTAAAATCTCGAGGACACTTCTCATGATAACAGGACAGCGCCGCGTACCCTTTAAAACCTGGTCTATGTAGCTGAAAGAGAACTTTGTGGTGCTTGCAATTTTACTACGGGTCCCCCTGGGTAGCATTCTCCGAATTAAAGAAAGTTGATCTGAAGTCATAAATAATTTGGATATGTGTAATAATTGTGTGACATTTGTGTGACTTTGATTGAGAAACATTATAGTGTTAACTTGATCGGTGGTCTGGTACAAGGTTAGTGACTGAAATTGACTTTTCATCGGTCAAAAGGTATCCTTGTCAGTTACAAATTGAAATTGTTTGGGAGTCCTTGAATATGAGGACTGATAGTTTTTACTAGAGAGCGTAAAAGATATAAACAGCGAAAATCAAGAATATTCCAATAAACAAAAAGCATTTATAATCAATATATTATGGCAAAGATGGTCGGTCTTATCATAAAGGAGCGCAGGGAGCAAATTCACATGACAAAGTCGGCTTTGTCCAGAGCGCTAGGGTGCACTCCTCAGAATATTGAATCGCTTGAGCACCGGAAAAGCGTTGACTTTGAGTTGGCTGAACGGTTGTGCGAGATACTGGATTTTGACCTTTTCGCCTACTACCGTGGGCACTCCTTTGGGATACAGGTTGATAACGAAGAATTACAGCTTAAACTACAGGAAATCAAGGATAAATACACACAGCTCCTTGAAAAGCATACCCTGTTATTGGAGCGAATTGCCCTGCAAAATAGTTAAAGCTAAGAAATACAAGCAATTAGTTAAATTAGGTAAATGTGTTTTGAAATTGATAAAAAGTAGATTGCTGATTTGATGGTTCATTGGGTAGAAACGGTGGGAATACTGAAAGAGAGTTTGCGACAATTTTCGGGAGAGTAGAAGGGTAGAATTTTTATTGGGGATACCGGCCTGACAACATCAAAATTTTCACTGAAGAAGGAAAACGACCAAAACTGAGAAATCCGTATTGGATCTGTACCGGATGGACACTTTTATTAAATTTAAAATATTGAAATAAAGATCAATGGATAAAAAGATTGTGAACTCTCCAGGTTCACTGAAAAATTATAAAGTCCTCATTAACTGAAAGTTAAGTGAGGATTTTTTCTTTTTTGGATAATTACAAACGATTGATAATCAATTATATACTGAAACCTCCCTGAGGCAAACGTCACAATTACGGCACAAGGATTTGTCAAATCATAACTTTATTGAATAGATATTTTGCGAAAAGTATCGAATATCGCTACCTTTCGCAAAACATTACTTTTATGGAAAACGATCAGTCAAACCGAAATCTTGAAGGTTGGGTAGAAGAGCAACTTTCATTGGGCCGGTATGGATTTTCATTGAACAGTTTGAGGAAATCCTTTGATAAACATTCAGAAACAGCCATCAAATTTGCACTGAAAAGGTTGACCGATAAAGGGAAAATAATCTCCGTTTACAAGGGTTACTATCTCATTCTTCCTCCACAGTACACTGGGAAGGGGATTCTGCCTCCGGCACTTTTCGTGGACCCATTCATGAAGTTTCTGGAAAGGCCGTACTATGTTGCCTTGCTGAATGCCGCTGCCTATCATGGTGCATCCCATCAACAACCGCAGGAGTATTTTGTAATGACTACTTTCCCGGTTATGCGGGCAACTCAGAAAAGGGGACTGAAGCTGAATTATGTCAGCATCAAAATCATTCCCGAGAAATTACTTGAGCAGAAGAAAACGGAAGCAGGATATCTGAATGTTTCCAATTCGGCCCTCACTGCAACCGACCTGGTGCAATTTGAAAAAAGAATTGATGGACTTAACCGG
>JAPLDV010000211.1 GCA_026391235.1 Bacteroidia bacterium
GGCAGACATTTTTTTAATAAATAAATAATTATAGTTTTGATGAGGTGAAAAAAAGATTGAATGATACTGCTAACCAGAAATTTTCCCTTCAGGCAATATCGTTTGACAGAGGATTTTGTTCTAAATCGAATTTTTACTCAACCTTTCGGAAAAAAACCGGAATGACGCCTGGTAAGTACATGAAACAAGCCGAGCTCCAAAACTAAATTCAGAGTCCCGGATTACGACGGTCTTCGTTTTCCGGGGTAATCTGAATGGCTGATCTGTCGGAACGAGGACAGGCTTTCACACATAATCCGCATCCGGTGCAATATTCGTTCAGGATATATATCTGATTAATCGTTACCCGATAACCTCTGAAGTTGACAATTTCCGCTTGCCGGAAACGAATGGCCTTTCCCGGAACCGGACAGACTTCCTGGCAAGCCGTGCAATTAAACCCATCAGCATAGGTATAGCAAAGGTTCTTATTTATGATGGCGGTGCCGATTTTTGCTGATTGCTTTTCCCTGAGACTGAGCCTGCGTATAGCTCCACCCGGACAAACGTTACTGCAGTTCAGGCATTCCCAGCTACAGCCTCCCGATTCTCCCGTACAAACGGGGGTCCACAAGGTTTCCAGCCCATGCTCAATTCCAGCAGGTTGAATGAAGCCGGTGGGGCAACTTTGCATGCACTGGCCGCACCGGGCACAACGATCGAGGAAATCCTTCTCCGGAAGGGAGCCTGGCGGTCTCACCATTGCTGATCGGTTGCTCAAAGATTTGGCTGCCGAAAGTTTGGGCAAAAGAGCCCATGCAGCCGATGCAAACAAGGTGGTTAAAACCACTCTTCTTTTAGGCAGATACTCCTGCTCAGTGGTTATTTCCTTATGCCTGAATTTCAACTGAAGGATCTGGCCGGAGCAGCTGCGGGCACAGTTCATGCAAAGCAGACATTCGGAGGAAAGGGATTCATGAGGAAGATCAGGGCTGACAGCACAGGCGTTCAAACAATGCCGGCAACCGGCGCAGGATTGACCCGGAACCCATTTTAGGAGGCAAAACCGGGCAACTAAACCGAAAATAGCTCCGAGCGGACACAATACCCGGCAGAAAAAACGATGCTGCCCGATATTGAGTAAAATGATTCCAGTCAGAATGAGCAGTATCAAAGGATCGTGCAATCCTGCAAGACTTCTGGTCAACAGGGATATTGGATCAAGCCAGCCGGCAAGATTCAGTCCGAGCAGAGAAATCAGAATTACCGGGATCAGAAGAAGGTATTTTATCGACAATAAAGACCTGCCGGTTTTTGAGTGTTTCTCTTTACGGAATCGGCCCGTCAGATTGGAAAAGAAATGCTGCAATGAACCCATCGGACAAATCCAGCCACAGAAAAACCGGCCGAATATCAGCGTAAGAATGAGCGGAATCAGAGATAACGCCATTAAGCTGATCAATTGATGTGTTGTGATGATGGAAATCAAATAGTGCAGAGGATCAATCAGCAAAAATGGCTTTGCCAGGGAACCCGGACTCGACGGGTCGTGAGGCCAGTAAAACAGGACCAGGAACAAAAACAGGAACAGGATTTGTGATGCAATCCGAAATCCGCGAACTCTTCGAAAATTCATAACAGGAAATTCTGCCAGATTAGGATTTGATCAGATTTTTCAGGGCAAGCCTGGTGTTTCTACTGAAGTAGTTGAAATCTCCAACTGTCGGGAATCGTTTGAGCTTCTCCTGAATTTGTTTCTGAATTTTATCATCCTTCGACTGATTAAGGATCAGGGCGGTTTCCTCTTCTGTCAGAGTTGCCAGATTATCGATTTGGTTATACCCTGTATTGGCCGGACAGTCCCACTGACATTTCAGGCAACCCACCAGTGTATGATGAACATTTTCGGGCAACCAATCAGGAAAAGCATCAGGCAACTCATTATACAACGTCAAGCAATGATCTATGTCGATTACAAACTCTTCATCCCGTATACATTTCGTTGGACAACCCTTTTTGCAGATGTAGCATCCTTTGCAGAACAGCATGGTTTTAAAGGGGCCCCAATTATCCTCCATATCCTGATCGGTGTAGAATCCCAACAGTTCGTGATAACTGCCAAACTCCTTCACAAAGGAGATATTGTTCAATCCGTATTCCGCCAGGCCGCTTCGCACCGCCATTGTTTTCAGAGGTAGTTTTGACCATTCAAGGGCAACATCCCGGCCACTGAAAACATCCTTTTTTAGTATTCCTTTCGCCTGATCAACAGAAAAACCGTCATCCCAGTATCCTGATGGAATGATAATTACAAATTCCCTACCCTGGTTTCTGAAAGTAACTGAAGCCATTCGATACTTTCGTGCCATTATGATCACCGACCTGGCATTTTTAAGAATCTTATCAGGATCGAAATTAAAGGCGATGTACGACTGAAAATTGGAGTTGCCCCCTAACTTCTTTTCTTTTCTCAGGCTGGCAAACCATTCCTGTATCTCTTTAATATGTTTGACCGAGACCGATCTGTATTGATAAGGGAAATCCTGGTCACGGCCGGATGAGGGCAAGGCAAATATCTTTCCGAGCGGGGAAGCTGCAGCTAGAAAAACGGTGACCGAACCAATAGCCATCTTGCCAAGAAACGCCCGCCTCGAACATTCTGAATAACTGTTGTTTTGTTTCATATTAAATCAGCTCCTACCTGATTAAAATCGCCTTTTGAGTCTGAACATTACCATCCGTAGCCATCCTGATGAAAAAAACCCCATTATCGGCCTGCTTTCCGGCATGGTCATTTCCATTCCAGATGGCCGAATAACTACCTGGGTCTTTCTCTTCATTAACCAGGGTTGTTACCAGTAATCCGGCAGAATTGTATACATCCACCTTAACGCGAACCGGCTTATTCAAATCGAATTTAATGGTTGCTCCGGAGTTAAAGGGATTCGGCGATACCGGGTATATAATAAAGTTGCCCGGAAGAGTATTTGAACAGATACTGCTTGTTGGCAGGGGGACTCTTGCCCATGAATTAGTTTCGTAGAAAGTAATCAGCAGGGTATGATCCAACGGGTCATAGGTAGGATAAACCATATTTGTCCCGGTAAAGAATTTTTCCGGAGCATAGCTGAAATCTGCATCCGTCCGGTACAATCCTGATAAATAGTATCCTCCGATATAATGATAACCATATTTGTCCCTGACAATTCCATCCGGACTATTGAAGGTGGTAGAAGCCAACGTGGTGACAGTTGAATCAGCAAGGCTGATGGCATGGATCAGGGACGGACGGGGGGAATCATCGATCACAACGATCCTGTTTTTTTCCTTTTCCAAAAGGATGCCATTGGGCTTATTCAGGCCATTTCCCTTGGCAAATACCCAATAGGTATAGTCGCTTAGGCGTAACCGGTAAATTTCATTAAGGATAGGACAGGAGATGAATAGATGCCCTGTTGAATCAGACGTAATGCTTGATAAATAATTCGCGGCGTTTCCTGAAAGGGTAAGATTCATTACCTGCCTTTTTGTAGCCAGGTCGTAGCCGAGAACCTTTCTGTTGTTACCAACTCCATAAACCACATCACCCACGATTTCCAGCCCATCCACAAAACCGGCTCCTTTTAAAAAGTAGCTTTGCTTTCCGGCACTATCAATCCCGATCAAATCCCCGGTATTATAATTCGAAACCAGCAAACGATTTCGCGGTGCATCGATTACGATCTTTTGAGGACCACTTAGCAAATTCTGCGCTTGGCAAAAGTCAGGGATAAAAATTACCAGCAAAACCTGTAACCCTTCCCAGAATAATCTTCTTCTCATTTTTGTACAGTTTATTAAGTCAGTACTTAAATTATAACCATACAATAATACTTCACCACTATTTAAGGGGAGTTTTTACCGATCGGGAAGGACAAATTTCAGTGTGTCACTCGTCACTCGTCATTGGTCACTCGTCACTTTCTTAGCTGAACAGCGAATAAAGGACAATCATAATAATTACCAAAATCAGCGACAATATCCTCGGATCCGAGATTCCGGTAATTTTCCCTTTTAGCAGAAAATTCAGGGGTTTATCCAATGTATAGGGTTTGATTTTCTCATAATCGGGCTCAGGGGTTAAATAGCTGACCACGACAAAGAGGAAACTCAGGAATACGAATAGCCACCAGCCCTGCATCATATAGGGGATTCCCAGGGTCTGGGTAATAATTTTCACGTTTCCGAACGCCGGGAAATCGATCAGAAAAACCAAAACTCCCAATAAAAAACCTGTGATAATGGTAATCAGGGATGCCTCTTTGGTTCCCCGTTTCCAAAATACCCCGAAAAGGAAAACCACGGCGATAGGAGGAGCAAGAACTGCCAGGATCGTGTTGATGGCATCAAATATGCTCCTGAACTTCTCAATCATCGGTGACCAGGCAATGGCAAGCAGCATGACAACTATCGCGGTATATCTACCTATTTTAACCTGTTGGTGATCAGTGGTTGCCGGGCGAATCCGTTTAACAATATCAACAGAAACCAATGTTGCCGATGAATTCAGTGCAGCAGCAACGGTACTCATCAGGGCGGCCAGTAAAGCTGCCGACATCAGTCCCTTCAGTCCCACCGGGAGCAGCTGGGTAATCAGGACCGGCAGTGCCTCATTGGCGTTATTACCGATAATATCCTTGAACAGGGCATAAGCGAGGATCCCCGGGATAACCATAATAAAGACAGGTAATATCTTGATGAATCCTGCGAAAATCGGTCCGGTTTTAGCATCATATTCAGTCCGGGCACCCAGAACACGCTGGACAATGGTTTGATCGGCACACCAGTACCATACTCCTATCACGGGGTATCCCAGAATAATGGAGTACCAGGGAAGGTTTGGGCTGCTTTCGGCACTGCGAAGCAAAACCATCTGATCGGGCCGCAAGGCAGCCTTCAGGTCAGCAAAAGTGTGAATGCCATGACCCGGAAGAGCTGTGATCGCCAGTATTGCCATGATGGAGGCTCCAACAAGAAGAACTACCGTCTGAATGGTTTCAGTGACCACCACAGATTTTAACCCACCGATAATGGTATATATAGAAGTAATAACTGATACGATTAATATGGAATACCACTTGTCGATCCCGAAAAAGGTTTCAAAAACAACTGCACCGGCATATAAACTGATTCCGATATGCATAAACAGGGCCCCGAAAATTGCCAGAACTGCCAAAAAGGATCTGGAAGCCCCGCTGTACCTTCTTTCCAGGTATTCAGGCAGGGTTGAGATCTTATTACGAAAATAAAAAGGAGCAAATACTAAACCCAGGAGAATCAGCAGAAAAGTTGCCATCCATTCAAAATTCCCCTGAACCATCCCGTCGCGATAACCTGCCGATGCAAGTCCAACCAGGTGAATGGTTGAAATATTTGCTGCAAACAATGCAGCACCAATGATAGCCCAGTTGAGCGATCTGTTAGCGAGGAAATAGGAACTGGTGGTCATTTTTTGTTTTCTTACAACCCAGATGCCAACAACCAGGATACCAATCAGGTAAACAAGGATCACAATAAGATCGAGTAGCGGAATTTTCATCGATGAATTACT
>JAPLDV010000737.1 GCA_026391235.1 Bacteroidia bacterium
GAATCAGTGACAACCTCGAGAAAACAAGGACCATTGCTTGCCAAAAGCCAATCTATTCCTGATTCTATTTCTTTTGAAGCAGATATCCGCTTTGACGGCAATCCCATCGCGTCAACAACTTTAACAAAATCAGGATTGAGCAGTTCCGTACTGGCATAGCGTTTGGCAAAGAAAAGTTCCTGCCACTGCCTGACCATTCCCAGAAATCCATTATTAAGCAAAATAACCTTAATATCAGTTTTTTCCTGAACGATGGTCATGATCTCCTGCATGGTCATCTGGAATCCGCCATCACCGATAATGGCCAGCACAGGTTGGCTTGGGCAAGCAATTTTTGCCCCGATTGCGGCGGGCAGACCGAATCCCATGGTGCCCAAACCACCGGATGTGACCATACTGCGGGGTGTATTGAATTTATAATACCGGGCAACTTTCATCTGATGCTGGCCGACATCGGTGACCACCAGTGTATTAGAAGGAAACCTTTCTGATAATCTTCTGATCATGGCTCCCATCTGGATTTGTTCTCCGGATACCGAAAGATCGCTGTTCATCACTTTATCGGTTTCCATCGCCTGCAAAACACGGAATTCAGCCACCCAATCCTCATGCATAGCGGTTTCCACATAATCGATCAGGGAACTTAATATCCAGGCTGCATCGCCGGTTACAGCCTCGAATCGCATACCAACGGCTACAATCAGGTCAGCTTTAGCGGAAAGGACATTGGGTGCATAATTTCCATGCATGCCCAGCATGCCCATATTGAGCGGATGATCGGCAGGAATAGCCGACAGCCCCAGCAGTGTGGATGCTGCCGGCATACCGGCCTTGTCAATCAACAACCTAAGCTCTTTGGATGCATCGGACAGGAGTACGCCCTGTCCCCAGAAAAGAATCGGGCGTTCCGACTGATTAATCCAGTCGGCGGCCCGGCGGATCTTTTTATCATCCGGAATTGGCTCGGGATTATAGGAAGGTATTCCGGAACATGTTTGATAATCGAAATTAATCTTTTCAACCAGCACGTTTTTCGCAACATCTACTACAACCGGTCCCGGTCTGCCTGTCCGGGCGATATAGAATGCCTGCGACAGTCCCTGCAGGAGATCATTTGAGTTGGTGATCCTGATATTCCATTTGGTAACCGGGATTGTAAGTCCAAGTACATCAGCCTCCTGGAAAGCATCTGATCCGATAAGCCTTGCATTCACCTGACCGGTAATACAGACCAGCGGAGTGGAGTCAGCAAATGCATCGGCCAATCCGGTTAGCAGATTAGTGGCCCCGGGGCCGGAAGTTGTGATACACACCCCGGTTTTTCCGGAAACCCTGGCAAACCCCTGAGCTGCATGTATGGCGCCCTGCTCATGGCGGGTGAGCACGTGCCTCATTTGGTTTCCAAAACGGTACATGGCATCATAAAGCGGCATAATGGCGCCGCCCGGGTATCCGAAGAGGGTTTCTACTCCTTCAGCCTGCAGTGCCAGGATGATTGCATCGGAGCCGGATATGAAGTTTGAATCGGTCATGAATGGTATCAGGTATCGGGTATCAGGTATCAGGTATCGGGTATCGGGTATCAGGTATCGGTTGTTGGTTGGCGGACGGCGCCGGTATGTGATGGGCCGACCAGGGCGGCATACGCCTGCAATGCCCTGGAAACAGGCCGGTTTCTGCGGGACGGATATTCGGTTGTAGAGACGGATATATTCGTCTCTACGTCCAGCCTCCTCATATCCAGATCTATGGTGATGATATCCCCGTCCTTAACCCGCCCGATGGCACCGCCGGAGGCGGCTTCAGGAGAAACATGCCCGATCGACAATCCAGCGGTACCGCCCGAAAAACGGCCGTCCGTGATCAGGGCGCAGGATTTATCGAGCCCCATGGATTTCAGATAGGAAGTCGGATAGAGCATTTCCTGCATACCGGGACCGCCTTTCGGCCCTTCGAACAGGATGACTACCACATCGCCCGGTTTGACTTTCCCGCCCAGAATTCCTTCAACCGCATCATCCTGAGAATAATAAACTTTAGCCGGTCCAGTGAATTTTCTCATAGAAACGGCGACTCCTGCAGTTTTCACCACGGCGCCATTTAGCGCAATATTTCCGTACAGGACAGCGAGTCCGCCGTCCAAACTGTAAGAATTCTCAACATCCCGGATGCAACCTGACTGGCGGTTGGCATCGATGGTTGACCACGTATTATTCTGCGAACCCATCTCGCGGTTCATACCGCGTCCGCCAGGAGCTGACAAAGCATTGGCCCGGGCTTCGGCACAAACATTCGGAGAGAGGATATCATATCGATCCATAGCCTGAGCTAAGGTCAGTCCGTCAGCACGTATCAGTGAGGAATCTACTAAACCGACTTTGTTCAGCTCAGCCATCAGGCTTATTACTCCTCCTGCACGACTGAAATCCTGCATGTGATAATGTGACGATGGGGCTATTTTACAGAGGTTTGGGGTGACCCTGGAAAGCTGATCACAGTCGGCCAGGGTGAATTCAGTTTCAGCCTCATTGGCGATGGCCAGCAGATGGAGAATCGTGTTGGTCGACCCGCCCATTGCAATATCCACGGTCATGGCATTCAGGAAGGCTTCACGGCTGGCAATGGACCTTGGAAGTACCGATAGTTCATCCTTAAAGTAATATGCAGTGGCCATTCTTACGATATGCCTGGCGGATTCTTCAAAAAGCCTGCGGCGGTTCACGTGTGTGGCCAGTACGGTTCCGTTGCCGGGGAGAGCTAAACCTAGTGCTTCGGCCAGGCAGTTCATGCTGTTGGCAGTAAATAAACCGCTGCACGATCCGCAGCCGGGACAAGCATTCTCCTCCATCGCAATCAGTTCAGCCTCGCCGACAGATCCGTCAGCTGCAGCCACCATAACATCCACCAGGTCAAAATCCTTGTCACCAATCTTGCCGGCCTCCATAGGCCCTCCGGATACAAAGATCGCCGGGATATTCAGGCGCATGGCAGCCATCAGCATTCCCGGGGTAATTTTATCACAATTGGATATGCAAACCATTGCATCCACTGCATGACCGTTGCACATATACTCAATGCTGTCGGCGATCAGGTCGCGGGAAGGCAGGGAATAGAGCATTCCGCCATGACCCATCGCTATACCGTCGTCGATGGCTATCGTATTGAATTCTGCCGCAAAACATCCCAGCTTTTCGATCTCGCTTTTAATCATCTGGCCAACATGCTGAAGATGAACATGACCGGGTACGAATTGGGTGAAAGAATTCACTATGGCGATCACCGGCTTGCCAAATTGATGGCTCTTCATCCCGTTGGCCCTCCAAAGGCTCCGGGCTCCTGCCATCCGGCGGCCTGCTGTAGATGTATCGCTGTTGAGCTTTGTCATTTCGTCGATATTGACCTCCCCCTGCCCCCTCCTTAGAAAGGAGGGGATAAGAGGGGGCGTGTGTTAAAAAAAGCCTTCCTGGTTTTCCGGGAAGGCTTGTCTTTTTGCTTGTACTGATTTATTCAGACTGTGCAGACCTTTCCCGGTTTAACTCCTCCACGAGGAGGCCGTTAATAAGGATAACACCGAGTACCAGGGTTTGCAAGCTGTTTTTCATTTCATTTTTATTTTCATCAAAAAGGCCCCTCTCGTTTTGAGAAGGGCCTTTGTTATTTGTTTTTCAACCTGTTAACAACCCTTCTCAGCTCGTAATCACGAGGAGGCTAATAAGGAGGCTAATCGACAGGTTTATGTTTTTCACTTTGTTTTTGCGTTTTGTTGCGGTCAAAGATAAAGCAGAATTTATGTATAAAAAAAACAATCGGTGCATTTTTAACACCGACACTCCTATTAAGTGTTTGATTATCAATAATAAAATTTTTCACTTCGATGAATCTTATGATGAGAGAGCGTTGCAACTGGATAAAAGGCCTAGTATACACTTGTCAAGATGGTGATCCGGTCTGGCGGAGAATCTTATTTGTTCCCGACCAGGAAGATAATCAGGGATTAGAAACACATTTTGCAAGTATAGCAGGATTGATTAATTTTGAGTAAAATTCAATGATCATGTATCTGGATAATTTTACGAATGAGATAAATAATTTGTGCCTTCAAAATAAGGTCGTATCCTTATATGTGTTTGGTTCTGTTTTGACAGACAAATTCTCTGAAAAAAGTGATATAGATTTGGTTGTTGATATTGATTCTAATAACCCTTTTGATTATGCTGATAATTATTTTAATCTAAAGTTTGCATTACAAGACCTTTTTAGACGACCTATTGATTTACTTGAAAATAAGGCAATAAAAAACCCGTACATTCGTCACAATATAGATAGTTCAAAATCATTGATTTATGCAAGACGATAAGCAAAATGATACTTTGGCTTGTTTAAAAGATATAGAACAGTCAATTATTGAGATATATGAATTTTTACCAGAGGATAGAGATTTTTTCTCTTTCCAAAAGGATTTAAAAACAAGAAAGGCGGTTGAGAGAAATATTGAGATTATTGGTGAAGCCATGGATAGGATTCTAAAGATAGACCCATATTTTAAGATTAGTGATTCCCGAAAGATCGTAGATACTCGAAATAGAATTATTCATGGATATGATAACGTTTCCGATGACGTTATTTGGTTGATAGTGAACCGTTACCTGCCCATTTTAGAGAAAGAAGTTAAAGAATTATTAAAGTAGCAACGGCACCGGCTTTTTATCGGATGTCACCCTAAAAATAAGGCGGTTGAAGCAATGGTTAGCCTGGTCGAATATTCCGATCATGTTAATCAGGAAATTCAGACATTTCAAAAAGCGCCGGATGTGAAAAGACCATTCTTCCCTTGGTTAAGAAATTTTTTCACCCTCCACTGTTGCAAAATCCATCCTTCATCGTCTACCATCTGAAAGCAAAAATTGAATGTAAAACAAATCAAATCTTAAAATCATGAAAAAAGTTCTTACACTCCTGCTGGTTGCCTTGTTTCCACTGCTGGCACTGGCGCAGAATTCGGCCATCGACAAAGTTTTCCAGAAGTATGGCGACCGGGAAGGATTCACCGTGGTAACCATCAGCAAAGGATTGCTGAAGATGGTAGCCAACATGGATGATGACCACGAATCCAGGGATTTCCTCAGCCGGGTGCATCAGATTAAAATACTGGCAAATGAAGATCATAATACCGATGTTAATCTGTACGACGAAGTACTCTCAAACCTCGATAAGAGTGATTATGAAGAGCTTATGACTGCCAAAACCAAAGACGAAGAAGTTTTGATCCTGGCAAAAAAGGATGGCGATATTCTTGAAGAGTTGATCATTCTGGTTGGCGGCGATGATAACAATGCGCTGGTGTATATATCGGGCAAAATGAACATGAAGGATCTTTCCAAACTCTCCTCTTCGGTTAATATTGAAGGTGCAGGGCTGAATCACCTGAAAGACCTCGATAAGTAACCAAACTGCTTAGACCCAAATAGAAAACAGACTATAAAGATCGGCCTCCCGGATGGGGGCCGATCTTTTGATTAATCAACTTTCCTGCCTACATGGAAATGTTGACAAATAGTGACAATAAGTACAGCCCGAAGAGATTCTTGATAGGTCAGTCAGAATATCTGACAATATTATAGACAAATCCCGAAATAACTTCCCAGTTACGTCCGTAACTCCCTTAACGCCCTCACGTTCTATTGTTTCGAAGGCTCACAGATTTCGCAGCTTTTCCTTCGCCCAGCCGAACCGCGGCTCAAACCGGATCATTTTACGATATATTTCACGCTCCGAAAAAGTACGGCCTGCCTGTTTATAAAACCCGGCAAGCATCATGTTAACATTCAAATAATACCAATTATTCCGGATAAATGAGGAGTCCTTTTCCATCAGCCGGATAGCCGTTTCGTATTCGGTCAGTGCTTCCAGCCTGGATCCTCCAAAGATCTCCGGCATCCACCAGTCCTTATTTCCTGCTTCAACCCATGCCTGCGGACATTCCGGCCCGTTTTCCAGGGCCATGTTTACCTTTTTTAATACTTTGGGCCCGATGAGCAGCACCAATTGGGGCTGATAACCGAGCCGTAATCCATACAAGGCTCCCCTGAGAGCAAGATACCGGGGATTGTTTGGATCACTTTGAGTTAAATCATCTGCAATTCTTTCAACTTTTTCGAGGTATGGCCTGGCCCGGTCTTTCTGATCATGTCACAAACAATAGCCGATAAAACCATAATGAGCCATTGCAAAATCATACTTTTCCCCTGGCTTGTTCAGCTTTTTCTCGCTATCCTGCATAACTTTCGACCACAAATTCATGTCACGAGCAAGGTATGCATAATAAATCTGTTCGTTAAAACTCTGAGCATTAACGCTATAGATGATCATCATCAAAATAAATATGACTAAAGCACGGCTTTTCAATTATCTAATTTTTAGAAAGAGCTTCCTCATCCTGATATTGTTTCTGCAATTTAATCAGGTTTGACTTTAAATCATTGATCACTCCTGAATAAGACGCATCATTGTATAAATTTCTCATCTCCCGCGGATCAATTTCAAGGTCATACAGTTCCCATTCATCAATATCCTGGTAAAAATGAATGAGTTTGTAACGGTCCGTCCTGATTCCATAATGCCTTTTAACTGCGTGTACTCCTGGGTATTCATAATAATGATAATAAATCGCATTGCGCCATTTCGTAGGGGAGGACCCATGTGTCCTCCCGCTCATGACCGGCGTCATCGACATACCTTGCAGGCTGTCGGTGATTGGCAAGCCCGCGAGTTCGAGGAATGTAGGTGCAAAGTCGAGGTTTTGAACAAGATCATCCGAAGTTGTCCCTGGCTTGATTACACCGGGCAATTTCATCACAAGCGGGGTTCTCAGGCTCTCTTCGTACATAAAGCGTTTATCGAACCAGCCATGCTCACCCAGATAAAAGCCCTGATCAGAACAATACACCACCAGCGTGTTTTTATCCAATCCGTTATTCTTCAGGTAATCCAGCAATCGTCCGACCTGATCATCAACGCTTTGGATACAGGCAAGATAATCCTCCATATACCGCTGAAATTTCCAGAGGGCGAGTTCCTTTCCGGAAAGGTTTTTTGAATAATATTCATCGCTGATCTTCTGATAATATTCAACCCATATAGAGCGCTGTTCGGTTGTCATCCGCCTGATTCCACCATCCCAGGCCTGGTCATCTCCCGCCAATGAATCAGCTTTAGGAGGAAAAACCTTGAGGTCATAATTGATGGTCATGTCCCTGATCACCGACATTTCCTGCTCTTTGGCTGCACGGCCGCGGTTGGAATAATCATCAAAGAAATTATCCGGTACCGGAAATTTTTTATCCCTGAACAGGTTGAAATATTTTGGTTCCGGCATCCAGTTGCGATGTGGCGCCTTGTTATGCACCATCAGGAAAAACGGCTTTTCAGGATCGCGTTTATCCAGCCATTCGATCGCCTGGTCGCCGATTATGGTTGTGGTATATCCTTCATACCGGCGGGTACCGGCTGAATCCTTCATTTCCGGATTATAGTATGGCCCCTGATCGATCAGGATTCTCCAGAAATCAAACCCGGTGGGATCGGTCTTCAGGTGCCACTTCCCGATGATGGCGCTC
>JAPLDV010000038.1 GCA_026391235.1 Bacteroidia bacterium
GGTTGCGATTTCATCCAGGATGTCAAAAGCCGGTCTCCTTCACTTTCACGGTTCAGGAGTCTGTAACTCAATGCTGCCAACAAATACGGACTATCCCATCCGGGTTTTTGAACGCTGGTATAGGTCAAAACCTTACTGAAATATTTTTCCGCTTCATCTGCCTGATTCAATTGCAGATAGCATAATCCGGACAGGTAGTCCTCAATTCTTTCATCGGCGAGGTATGGTCTGCCTACACCCAGAGTTTCCGGCCATTGGCGCGCATCCTCCAGATCCTTGATCGCCTTCTGGTAACGCTGGTGCCTGAAGTAATCCAATGACCTAAGGATCAGAGCAGAACGATATATTTCATGACCCTCCCGTGCCCCTTCCGCCGGTAATAGTATCATTTTGTTCAGGATATCAATGGATTGATCATAATTGCGTTTATACAGTTCGGCCTTTGCCTGATCAAAATCGAGAATCATGTGACCAGGAATTATTGCAGTAGCCTTACGTGATATTTCAAGGTATTGGGTCCAGGCGCGGTTTCTGACAAAAAAGTTTCCGAGAGCATGCCAGGTGCGCCAATCACCGGGCGCCAGGTTGGTGGCCCGAAAAAGATCTCTCAAAACCAGCTCCTCTTCCGACCCTTCAAAAAGTTTTGCCCGGGTCAGATAGAAATGTGCTTCGGTTGGCTCATCACGGCAGGATTTGAACAGCTCTTTCGCTTTCAGGGAATCATCCAGGTTCAACCGGATCAAGCCCATGTAATATCGGTTTTGCCATGCGGGTTGCACCAGTTCAGCCCATTCCAAAACGCGAAAGGTTTCCGGACGATAAGGGAAGACAAATTTCGTCGGGGAGGACTCTAAGGTCCTAAGGGAGGACTCTAAGGTCCTCCCGTACTGAGAGGTATCCTGGCTATTCCTGGATAAATATGCCCTCCAATATTGAACTTCCACCTGATCAGGCGCGAGTTCCAGCAGCTCAATTGCCTCTTTACCGAGGTTCAGGTTGTGGTAGAAAATAGCCAGCTCAAGGTAGGTTTGCTCAGGAAATTCATTAATTATCTGACTCTTAAATGAATTAAGATTTCCGGGAGTGGGATTGCCAAGATATTGCTCGAATCGGGCAAAATGGCTCAGCGGATCTATTCCGGTTAAACGGTTCAGAACCTCGGCAGCCTGAGCCGGCAAACCGGCTAAACGGTTGGCGATGGCCTCAATTTGCATGGCTTTGATATCATACCGGTTATAATCCTGAGCCAGACGGGAATACTTGAAAGCCTGATCCAACTTATTCTCAACCAATGCAATCTCAGCGAGCCCGGTATACGCCGCCGACCGGTACTCCATCGACCTCGCAGCCAACCCAAATGCCCCCTTCGCCTCATAAAACTCCTTAACTGGCGACCGCAGGTTCGCCCCTGCAACGCCTTGAACGGGTGACCGCAGGTTCGCCCCTGCAACGCCTTGAACGGGTGACCGCAGGTTCGCCCCTACTTCCTTAACATCCTTAACTCCCTCACTCTTTTTTACCACTCCGAGCAGATAGTTTGCCTTCGGGTCATAGGTATCATACGATAAGGCGGTCATCAGCAGCTCCTCAGCCAGCTTTGGTTTTAGTATTCTGATATATTCCTCAGCCAATCCCGATAAGGCTGGCAGATAATGTGGATCTTTCACCAGGCACTTGCGATAGAAATCGCGTGCCTGGGAGTACTCGCGCTGGCGGCTGAATTCAACAGCTTTTAGGTATAATCCCTGCATCGAGTTCCAGTCGAAAGCCGGAGAAACCACCGGCCGGTCGGAGATGCGTGCCGCCTGTCCGGCGGGTGACCAATCCAGCCGTCCGCCTGATAAGGACACAGCGGAGGGCTTACGTCCGGCTATTGACGGGTAAACAAATAATTCCAGGGGTTTGAGTTGTATCGGAACTTTAACGACGGGATCGCTTCCGCTTTCAATGATCAAAGTATCCTTCACGTTCTCCAGCGCACAAAACCTGATTTCTCCTATTTTTCCAGGGTCTGCGGCTGGCTGTTTGCCATCGGAAACATACAGAATGCCTGCTTCGCCAATTTCTGTTACCCCTCCGGTTCCAACGATCGGAAACCAATACTCGCTGAACCGCTCACAGCTGTTCCCCGCGAATCCCATGTGCTTGAACGGGGTGAATGTACTACTGGCGGCTTCCTGGTTGAATAGTAAACCTGTCTGAATTTCAGTGTATTGCATATTTACAGGCTGATCGGTAAGCAGATCTGTCCAGAGTGCTCCCTGCGGACTCAGTGCCCATATCCAGATCTTCTTACCGGGCTTTTCGGTGTAATCGTTCCAATGGCCGAATCCAAAGTTTCGGGAAGCATAGTAACCGGCAAAGAAATTGGTATAGGTGCCCAGAACATGATAACTATGATCGCTTCCGTAATTGTTTTCTGCGTAATTTGACAGGTTACGGCCATCCGGCAAAATTGGCCAGGGGGATTCTTCACCTCCATGACCGATATAATGATCACCGGGGAAATAATAGGTCAGGTCAGGTGCAGCATCGGCTGCGGCAGTTGCCCAGTGATATTTTGATGTGGTCAGGTCCATCGGGTTGTACCAGAAGAGGTTAGTTTCAACCCATGCTTTGTCTTTGGGCAGCCTGATCTCAACCCGCCATTCGGTTCTCGAGGTAAGATCCATGGCTCCGACGAAACAGGAAACGCTGCCATCCGGGTTGGTTCGGGTTAAATAATCCACTGGCGAAGCAGTGGTCGGGGCATGGCCGATCGATCCGAAATTGAACTCGATACCCCCGGATGTCCAGGCCCCACGCATGGATATATCTCTGAATTTGACTACTTTATTGAAGTAGAGGAACTCCTGCCCGGTCGATTTTTCAATCGCACCAAGAATTTTTCCACCCATCTCAGGGGCGATCATTACCTTGATCCACTCATTTTCGAGTTCCACGATTTTCCAGTCACGATTAATACCTTTCGTGGCATATCCATCGAAACGAAAATAGGGATAGATCTTACCGGTTCGCGCAACGGGGTTAGGATCGCCAAATGGATATGTGAGGAATGAACGGGCGTATTCGCGAACCGTCGCACTTTGGGCGAATAAACGTGAGGGAGTGAAGGAAGTTAAGGACGTAAAGAAGGTTAAGAGCGACAAGAACTTTAAGGAAGTTAATGGAGTTGAGGAAGTTAAGAACGATAAGAAGGAGCGTTTCATGGTGAGGATTTTTTACTAAAATACGGATTTGATTTTCTATTTTTAGCTGATTTTTGGCAAAGTAATCATGTCAGAGTTCCCAATTGATAAAAGGGTTTTAGTCAGATGGGCGGAAGATGAAGATAATCAATCTGTTCTAGAGCTTTCGCGCCGATGCACCCAGATCGGAATGGTCACCATGTATCCTGATCGCTCCCCGGTATTTAACAGGATCCATCGCCTTCTGGATCCTGGTTCATATCATGCAGTTGCGATAAATGACTCTAGGGTTGTGGGGCTGCTCGGTAATCTGCATACCGATTTATATTTTCAGGACAAACCAATCCGCACTGCCTACTTTATGGATTTAAGGGTCGATCCTGGTTTTCGCATGGGATTAACAGCCTACAGGATGGTAAAACGATCCATTGAATTTGAGCGCGAATCTGGAACCCGGATGGCCATGGCTACTTTACTGAAAAACAATGAGGCGCCAATGGTTTTCACCAAGGGGAGGGGAGGGTTTCCGGCTTCTTTATATCTCGGGGATAACCGGATTTACAACTATGTTCCCATCCGTCACCTGAAAATCGATAAGAAGTTTGCAATCCGGAACGCGGTTGAATCGGATATCCCAAAGCTTGTTGAACTGTATAACCGCTTCTATAGCTCTTACAACCTTGCTCCCAGGATGACAGAAGAAACTTTCCGCCACTATACCTCACAAATAGATGGATTGATTCTCGACCGGTTCTATGTGGCTTGCGATGGCGGCATTATCAAAGCCGTTTTAGCTGCCTGGGATGCAGAATCGATCAAAAGATACATGGTTACAAAATCGAATTTCAGGGTTAAGCTTATTTCCGGACTGGTGAAATTTCTATCTCTGTTCGCCCGGATGCCGGAGCCAATCCGGATTAATGAACCCTTAAAACAACTCACCCTTGTTTTATATGCCCATAATCAATCGCACGATGCACTCGCAGCACTTTTCAGGCATGTCAATAATCTGCATATCGGAGGAGAGTACTCTCTGATTCAGGTCCAGATTCATACGGATGATCCGGCAAATGAGTGTTTAAGGGGTTTAACGGGCATCTCGGTTTTCAGCGAAATTCACTTATTCACCGACACACTGCAGTTTGCCCGCGAGATTCAAAATTCCACAGGGCTCGTTCATCTGGAATTCCCGAATTACATCTAATTGGCGGTGATTATCCGTGTTAATGTTTCTGCGACATTCTCGGTGGGTCGCGGAGCATAAACCGAAATGATTTTTCCGTCTTTACCGATTAGGAAATACCTGGGAAAATCATTCAGATAATAGTTGTCCTTTAAAACATTGGATTTGGGATCCTGAATGAGTTGGATACTGCCGAAATTATTCATTTTTATGATGGCCGCCCAACGATTCTTATCCTTTTCAAAATCAAGGGAGATCAAAATGAACTTCACAGGCTTGCCTTCAAAATCTCTGCGAAGCTGCTCGAAATATGGAATCTCCTGCAAACTCCAGTCGGACCATGACGCCCAGAAACCTATATACAGCAGCTGGCCGAAAAAATCGCTGATATTTACCTTTTTCCCATCAGGGGTATAGGCGGTGAAATCCGGGGCAGGCTTGCCCATGCCCACTTTCTCCATATTTGCCACCATGGCGGCTATCGTTTTAACATAATCCTGATTCCTGCAGGTTACACGGAAATCGGTGAGAAAACTCTCGACCCGGGTGGTGCCAAAATTGGCCAAATGATCATTCATGGCCGTAAATAAAAGATATTCAAGCACATCGCGATTGGTGAATTCCTCATGGATCACCCGGAATCGTGCCACTGATTCAGGAAAAATCAGCTTTGCGGTATTTGGATGTTCATTAAGGTAAGCTGACTGGCGGTAATCGAGATAATTCTGAATAAACACTTTGTAAACAGGGCTGTTGAGGTTCGAAGAGGTGTTCAGGTTCAAGCGGGTAAGATAATCGATATGGTAGCCGGCCGGAATTGCGGGTTGTGTTCCCTTCAACATTTGATATTTCCATGGATACAGAAGATGCTGGTCTGCCCAGGAGAATTCAATTTCCAGGCGTGTTCGGGATACAAAGCCGGAGTCAATTTCTTTATATTTGGCTTCATATTCATCCAAAAGTTTGATTTTTAGCTGTTTAACGGAGTCTGTATATTGAACGAACTGCTCTGGTTCTTTTGAGAAAAGTTCAGCAGGGGTAAGAGAGTTCTGCTGGTCAAGCTTTCGGGACAGTGTGAGATAATGGTTAACCGGCCCAAGTTCACCGCCATAGGAAATCTTATCAGGAAATAAGGTTGAATTTATAGTTAGCGATACCTCTTTACCTGGCTCCAGGTATACCTCCGTCAGCCGATTGCTAAAAAATAGTATTGCCTTTGACGTCCCGGTTAGTGGAATAGTTATACTGAATTTGCCACTTTTATTGATTTTGGCACTATCCAGCACTGGTCCAGCGGTAATATTCAGATAACCTGATACTGCAGGAGATATGGTTCCTGAAATCCTGGCTTCGTCAGGTTTGATTCCGGGTTTGTGGCAGCCGGTTATCACCGCGGCTGCCACAAACAATGAAAGAACAATTCGCTTCATATTACCGGCTACCTTTGAACACCCACCTTGCTCATATAGCGGGTTAAGTATTCATTGGATTTAGCCTCAATCTCCTTAACCAGGTCATCTTCCTTATTCGCAGTGAGGTTTTCCACCAGAGTAGGCAGTTCATATCTTAGGGCTTGCTGAAGATCAGGGTTAACCGACGGGAAATATTTTGCCGGTAGGCTGAAGTAATAATCAACATTATCGCGGATATTGTCGAAAGAAAATTTTGCTACTTCACGGCCTTTTTCTTTATTCCCGACGCGGAACCAGAGGTTGGCGTTTTCAATATCCTGCATGGTGTATCCCATAACCTTCATCGGCATTGATTTCTCCAATTTCGCCAGAACTTCTGCTGCTTTATCAGGTTTGTTCTCAGCAAGAAGAGCCTCAGCCAGGCGATTGAAATTGTTTTTCATGTTTTGCATCATACGGCGGCAGGTTTCATCCTGATATGCATTCGGATTATTCAGATTGGTGTACCGGAATTTATTCATCAGGTTGTCAAACATGATATCGGTATTAACCATTCCCGTCGCCCCGGTTGACATGGCACCCTTTATCGGGATCAGACGATAGCTCAGGCCCTGAAGTTCGAGGTAGTTATCGAGTTTAACGGAACCGGACTGCCGTGGCGTTGTATAATACATTGGCCGTTCCCAATTGTTATGGGCGAGGATATCCAGTATAACCAGTTCATCTTTATAGATTTGATCCTGGCCCATGGACCATACAATTGCTGTGTCCACCTGTGTTATCCGTTCTGGGGAAACCGTTCCTGTTTTGAGAACCTGATTTCTGTCGACCGGCAGTAAAAATTTCGAGGCAGGAATAACGTTAAATTGCCTGCCGGTCGAGGAGGTACGGCTGGCACGCGGATCATCACTTGAAGCATATTCAATCAGGTCTTTCAGATTATAAGGCTCTTTGATGTCGTTCAATACAGGCACCAATCCACGTTTACCCTGACGGTATTGCTCAAAGCCCATGGAAATCGGCAAGGCTTTTGAATCGTAGTAGGTGCGTTTGAGCTGGTCGATGTACCAGTCCTGCGGGAGGAAAGGCATGCAGCAAACCCGCACATCGGTGCGAACACCTTCGACTTCCTGAATATACCAGAGCGGGAAGGTATCGTTATCCCCATTCGTAAATATCAGGGCATTTTTATCGAGCCCGATCAGATAATTATAGGCAAAATCATGGGCAGTGTTACGGCCCGACCGGTCATGATCGTCCCAGTTCTGCGAAGCCATCACAACCGGAACTGCCAGCAGGCAAACACCTGTTACAGCCATTGCTGCCATCTTTGCGTCCAGCTTTTTCTTTAGCAGGTCGTACAGATAGAGGACTCCGATTCCGATAAAGATAGCAAAGGCATAGAACGAACCGACATAAACGTAATCTCTCTCCCTTGGCGTAATTGGCACTTCATTCAGATAAACGATGATTGCAGCGCCTGTCATCACAAATAGCAGCGTTACGATCCAGAAATCTTTCCGGTGCTTCTGGTAATAGAACCAGGCTCCAAGCAAACCAAGTATCAGCGGCAGTGCAAAATATCGGTTGCGGCCTTTATTATCAGTCATTGATTTGGGAAGATCATCCTGTGGACCGAGCCGCATGGCATCCAGGAATTTGATACCTGTGATCCAGTTGCCGCTTTTGATATCGCCATAACCCTGTTCATCGCTCTGCCGGCCCGAGAAGTTCCACATAAAATAGCGGAAATACATGTGACCCAGCTGATAACGGAAGAAGAACCTCATATTTTCCACGAAAGTGGGAACCATCCGCACCTCATTTTTCCCATCTTCGCCTTGCACGGTTACCGGGCGGCCTTTGATCTTGCCCCATGATTTGTAATACTGTTCGTACTTGGGATCCTGGTTATTATACATCCTTGGGAAGAAAGTAGTAAAGCGGCTGTCATACACATAAGTGGTGCGCGTATCGGAAACCAAGTATTTTCCATCTTTTTTGTAGTAAAAATTCTTCCCATCCTTGAAATCGAGGATCTTAGCGTTATAATACTCACCATGGAACAAAGGCCGCTGTCCGTAAACCTCTCGGTTGACATATGACAGGAGGCTCAGGGTATTATCAGGATTATTCTCATCCAGAGGCGGATTGGCAGCGGAACGGATAGGGAGGATAAGGATGGATGAGTAGCCGATCATGATGAATGTGAGCATCAGGAAAACAGTATTTAGTAATATCTTCCCTTTTTTACGGCTCCACCAGATTGCGTAAAAGAGGCCTCCACCCAGCAGCAGGATGAAAATAAGGACTCCGAAATTATATGGCAACCCGACTACATTGATAAAAAATAGTTCAAACCAGCTTGCAACCTTGAGAGTAAACTGGATGACCACAAGCATGAGAATGGCAAGCAGGATGAAGGAGCCGGTAATGGAATAAATTATGCCTTTCCGGGTGGCCGGAAATTTCTTGAAGTAGTATACCAGAACAATTGCCGGGATAGCCAGGAGGTTAAGAATATGCACTCCGATAGATATACCCATAAGGTATGCGATCAGTATCAGCCACCTGTCGCTGCGTGGTTCATCGGCAACGCTTTCCCACTTCAGAATTGCCCAGAAGACTGCGGCTGTAAAGAGTGACGACATGGCGTAGACTTCAGCCTCAACGGCACTGAACCAGAATGAATCGGAAAAAGCATAAGCCAAAGCACCAACTACTCCGGCACCCATAATGGCAAACAATTCCCCTTTTCCCGGTTCATTGTTTTTACCCACGATTTTACGTGCCAGGTGGGTGATTGACCAAAAGAGGAACAGTATGGTAAATCCGGAAGCAAGGGCGGACATTACGTTAATGCTTTTTGCAATGGTCATAACATTTCCGAAAGCAAAAAGGGAAAAGAATTTGCTCAGCAGCATCCAGAAAGATGCTCCAGGGGGATGGCCGATTTCCATGTTTTTGGCGGTTGCGATAAACTCCCCGCAATCCCAGAACGATGCAGTGGGTTCGATGGTCAGTAGATAAACCACCGAAGCGATTGCAAATACAATCCATCCAGTGATGATATTGAGCCGGTTGAAATTCATAGCTTGACTTTTTATTGTTTCAGATTTGTGTTATTGCGGGGCGAAAGTTAAAAAAGATTTCCCTCATCTGAAGCCTGTCCCTCTTCATAAACGCCATCAATCAGCAGTTCTTTCGCAAAAGAGGCTTCTACGGCCAGTTGATCGCACCGTTCATTCTCCGGATGATTGGCATGGCCCTTGATCCAGATGAAAGATACCCGGTGCTGTTTGTATACTTCCAGAAACCGAATCCAAAGATCCGGATTCTTTTTCTTTTTAAAATTCTTCGATTCCCAGCTTTTTAGCCATCCTTTTTCCACTGCATCGGCTATATAGCGGGAATCAGTATAAATGGTAACCTGACTGCCCGGTATTTTAAGCGCTTCCAGGGCCACTATTACAGCCAGCAGTTCCATACGGTTGTTTGTGGTCATCCGGTATCCTGCTGAAAGCTCCTTTCTCTGCCCAGGTGCCTGCAAAACAGCTCCGTACCCTCCCGGACCAGGATTGCCGCGGGCCGCTCCGTCAGTATGAATGGTGATGTGCATGACGGCAAAGATAGACGAAAAGACGGAAGTCGGAAGACGGAAGATGGAAGACGGAAGACGGAAGAAGGAAGACGGAAGACGGCGAACTGCAAAACCTGCTGTTAAGCTGATTCCGGGATACTGATTTTTACGATCTTTGAACAAAGTAAATTCAGATCAAATGAAAAGTTTATTTAATTTCTCAGGTTTTCGCTGGCTGTTCACAGCCGGGTTGATTCTCATGAGTGGGTCGCTGTTAATGACCCGGGCACAAGACCGGCTAAAGGATATGCCGGGCTATTCTCAGTATCAGAAGATGTTACCGCTGATGCGGAATTCGGTTAGACAAGCTTCACTCCGTGTAACCTGGAAGGACGACAGCAAGACTTTTGATTATGAGTGGGATGGAAAGAAATACAGTTATGATGTAAAAAAACTTAAGGCTACTGAAACAGGAGTTTTACCAGCAGAAACCGGTCCGGGCGGCCCGGGCGGGCCTGGTGGCCGCATGGGAGGCGGCCGGCAGGGCGGGCAGCGGTTCAGCGGCGAACGCATCCAACGCGGCAGACAGTATACTTCGGCCACATCGCCCGATGGGAAGCTGAAAGCTATGTACAAAGACCGTAACCTCCTTCTGGGAAATGCCGATGGATCAGGGATGACGGCTATTACAACCGACGGAACCGATAAAAACAGGATCAAATACGGCACCGCCAGCTGGGTGTACGGGGAGGAACTTGGCCAGGTCACGGCGATGTGGTGGTCACCGGATGGTAAGAAACTGGCATTCTACCGCTTCGATGAAAGCAAAGTACTGGATTTTTATCTGCAATATAACCAGCTGCTCCAACAGGATTCAGTTGAAATCGAGCCTTATACAAAGGTTGGCGCGAATAACCCGGTGGTGGATATCCTGGTTTATGATCTACAAACCAAGAAAATTACCAAATTGGATGTCAGAGATGGTAAACCATTTGAAACGAAGGTAATTGGCCATTATATCTATGGAGTTGAGTGGACCCCTGACGGAACCGAACTGCTCTTCCATCGAACCAACCGCAAACAGGATATTATGGAGCTGGCAGCAGCCAATCCCGAAACCGGCAAGTGCCGCGTTATCGTTCACGAAGAGTGGCTGCCAAGCTTTACCGAAAATTCGCCAGCAATGCAGTATCTGAAAGATAATAAGCGCTTCATCTGGGTATCTGAAAGAACAGGATTCAAGAATTTTTACCTGTATGATCTCAGTGGGCAATTGCTGGTCACCCTGACCAACCATCCTTTTGAAGTAGCCAATATCGTAAAGGTGGATGAAGAGGGCGGATTCCTCTACTATATGGCACGCGACGGCGAAAACCACATGAAACTTCAATTGCATAAGGTCGGTTTGGATGGGAAAGGCGATGTCCGCCTGACCGATCCTGCCTATCTCCATAGTGTCACCTTATCTCCTAATAATAAGTACTTTATAGATGTTATCCAGACTCATGACATTCCCCCGTCGACCAGGTTGGTGGATATGAAAGGGAAGGTGCTTGCTGAGTTGGCCAAGAGTGATTTAACGAAATTCGACGAGCTTGGTTTGAAAAAGGTTGAGATGATCACCTTTACCGCTGCTGATGGAAAGACTATATTGCATGGACTGGTCCAATTCCCATCGAATTTCGATCCATCAAAAAAATACCCTGTATTGGTTTCTGTTTATGGCGGCCCGGCTACCAATGCGGCCACCGAGCGATTTGCAACCCCGAGTGCAACAACTGAATACGGTTTCATCCTGGCATCCTTCGATTCCCGCAGCGCTGCCGGTCGTGGCAAACGTTTCATGGATCCCTTCTACGGTCACCTGGGAATTGTTGAGATGGACGACCAGGCCGAGGGGGTAAAATCCCTGTTCACCAGGCCATATATCAACAAGGAGAAGGTCGGAATCTACGGGACTTCCTATGGCGGAACTTCTTCGGCAACCTGTCTGCTCCGGTTCCCGGATGTTTTCCATGCCGCATGTGCCATGTCAGCGGTAACCGATTACCGGAATTACGATAATATCTATGCTGAACGCAACATGGGTTTGCCCGAAGATAACCTGGCCGGTTATGAAGCAGCCAGCATCATGACTTATGCCCCGAATCTGAAGGGACACCTCATGATCTATTATGGCACTTCGGATAACAATGTCCATCCTTCCAACTCCCTTCAGCTGATCACAGCATTGCAAAAGGCCCGCAAGAGTTTCGAGGTCCAGGTAGGCCCCGATCGCGGCCATACTGCGGTGGATACCGAAAGGATGATGGAGTTCTTTATTGAAAATTTGGTGCAGAGGTAAGGGAGGACGTGAGGATGTTAAGGACGTGAGGGCGTTAAGAACGAAAAGAATGTTAGAAAGGTGAAGAACGAAAAGAACTGAGAGGTAGACTAAACCTGGAACCTATGAACGACAGCATTACCCGGATCGATATTCTGCCGCTCCGGATCAAACTGAAGAAACCTTTCGTGATCTCCCTCGGCCGGGTAGATTATGCCGAAAATGTGGTAGTTAGAATTGAAACCAGGTCGGGCCTGAGCGGATTTGGTGAGTGCTGTCCTTTCCGGCCCATCAATGGGGAAAGTATGGAAACAGCTCTCGTTGTCGGACAGTACCTGAAGGATTGTTTGATTGATCGGGATCCTCTTGATATAGAGGCTTGTGTCGGCTTGATGGATATGGCGATTTATGGGAATAATTCCATCAAAAGTGCCTTTGACATTGCTTTGCATGATATAGCTGCGCAGACAGCCGGCCTTCCGCTGTTTGCCTTTCTTGGAGGAAAAATGAACAGAAGATTGCTGACGGATTATACCGTGAGCTTCGGTGATCCTGATGTAATGGTTGAAGAAGCCATTGGAATAATGGATCAGGGGTTTCCCTCAATCAAAATAAAAGTCGGCGGAACTCTTGAGGATGACCTTTGCCGGATACAGAAAATCCGCAATGCCATCCGGTCTGATATTCCGCTGCGACTGGATGCCAACCAGGGCTGGTGCGTGGAAACGGCCATCAGGGTGCTATCGGCACTGGATGGTATGAATATCGAGTTTTGCGAGGAACCGATTCCGCGGTGGGACTTCATGAACCTGGCGAAAGTGAGGAAGGCCAGTCCGGTTCCAATCATGGCTGATGTATACTGTTGTGATCTCCACGATCTCGATCGGCTTATCAGTTTAGCTGCCTTCGTTTATGCGAATATCAAGTTTGGGAAATCAGGAGGTATGTTTAATGCAAAGAAAA
>JAPLDV010000587.1 GCA_026391235.1 Bacteroidia bacterium
TCGGAAGATATTCTGAAAGACGGCCGGAAATCTTTTGAAAACGGTCTGAGTGGTGGCAATACCCTGAACTATGTGGATACTACTGCATGGGGAAGGGTGCCGGTAACTCAATCCTTTGTCAATGCTTTCGATAACGATCCTAACGCCAGGAAGCTTCAGGATGTGGGGTTAGACGGGCTTGGTGATAATGATGAACGATCCTTTTTTGAAAACTATCTGGATTCCCTTCAGCAGGTAGTCAACCCGGCTTCCGATCGATATCAGGAGTTCCTGGATGATCCATCCGGAGATAATTACCACTATTTCAGGGGAGGAGATTATGATGCTGTGCAGTTGGGCATTCTCGACAGATATAAGAAATTCAACGGACTTGAAGGTAACTCACAAACCGCCGACGCATCGACCGAATCCTATCCCACGCAATCAACTTCTCTTCCTGATGTTGAGGATATTAACCTTGATAACACGTTAAATGAATCGGAAGCCTATTTTCAGTATAAGGTAAGTATGCGCAAGGAAGATTTTCAGATAGGCCGGAATTTTGTCACGGATGCAATTGTTGGGAAAAACAGTGTGGGAGATCCTGTTACCTGGTACCAGTTTAAGGTTCCGATTTATGAACCCCAGAAAGTTATTGGCAGCATTCAGGATTTTAAATCGATCCGGTTTATAAGGATGTTCGTGAAAGGATTCGGCGAATCCGTCATCATGCGCTTCGCTACCCTCGAACTGGTAAGAGGCGAATGGAGAAAGTACAATCTCAGTCTGCTCGAAGGCGGCGAACAATTGAGCACGCCCGAGTATACCCGTGGGAAGTTTGAAGTTTCGGCTGTCAGCATCGAGGAAAACGGCAATCGTTACCCGGTGAATTATGTATTGCCTCCTGGTATTGTTCGCACAACCGACCCGTCGAATCCCCAGATGATTCAAAAGAATGAGCAGGCAATCGAACTTAAGGTCACCGAACTTGAAGATGGCGATGCACGTGCCGCTTACACTAATCAACGGATTGATATGCGTCAATATAAACGCCTCCGGATGTTTGTCCATGCTGAGGCTGCAGATGAAGCCAAGCTTAGTGACGGTGACCTCCGCGCTTTTATTCGAATCGGTTCCGATTATACGCAGAACTATTACGAATATGAAATCCCTCTGAAACTGACTCCGCACCTGCACTATCCTGTAAAATATGATCAGGTAAGTATAGTTGACCGGACCATCGTTTGGCCGGATGAAAACAGCTTTAATATAGATTTGGGAGTATTTCAGCAGTTGAAGCAGGCACGCAATGATGCCATGAGAGCGGATGGATCCGATATCAGTCAGGAAACCCATTATATTCAATACGATGGAAAAAACCGGGTTATCCTTGTTGGGAACCCGAACCTGAGTAATGTGCGTACCATCATGATCGGCATTCGCAACCCGGCACGCGGAAATAACACCGGGGTTGACGATGGCCTTGCAAAAACTGCAATTATCTGGATGAACGAGCTTCGCCTTACTGATTTTGATGAAGCAGGAGGCTGGGCGGCGAATGCACGGCTTTCCGCAAACCTGGCCGATCTCGGTAACATTTCGCTGGCAGGTAATACCAGTGTCCCTGGATTTGGCAGCATCGACAAGAAGGTTAATGATCGCAGCCGCGAGAAAATTACACAGTATGATATTTCCTCCAGCCTTCAACTAGGGAAATTATTTCCGAAAGACGCAGGAGTTCAGCTGCCTATGTATATTGCGATTTCCGAAATGATGCGCAATCCTCTGTATAACCCAATGGATCCTGACATCCCACTGTCGGCTGCATTGAATAATGCAAAAAGCAAGCAGGAGAAGGATTCAATCCTATATATTTCGCAGGATTATAATCGAAGGAAAAGCCTAAATTTCAATAATATCCGGGTTGAACCCGGATCTGCTTCCCGCCAAAGGGAACCCAAAATCTGGAGCCTCTCAAACTGGTCAATATCGTATGCTTTCACTGAAGCTTTTGCCCGAAATATTAAAACAGAGGCTAATCTTAACAAAAGTTACACCGGTGGGATAAACTATGTTTATTCTGCAAGCAATTTGAAGCCATGGGAACCTTTGAAGAAATCGTCAAAGTTTGATAAGCCGATATTTAAACTGATCAAAGATTTCAACCTTTATTACCAGCCATCAATGATAAGCTTCCGTACCAATATGGCTCGCAGATATAGCGAAATGCAGTTACGAAACGTCGCTAATCCGGAAATGAAGATAGCACCAACCTATAACAAGAACTTTAGCTGGAATCGCAGTTTTGATATAAAGTGGGATCTTACAAGAAATCTTAAAATTGATTTTTCCAATTCCAATATTGCGCGCATCGACGAGCCCGATGGCGCCATGAGGCGTGGGGACGCAGATTATAAACAAAAGCGCGATAGTATCTGGAACAATATTGTGGCTTTTGGCCGGCCAACACAATATCACCATTCAATAAATGCCTCCTATTCCATGCCGATCAGTAAATTGCCTTTATTAAACTGGTTGTCAGCAAATGCCGCTTACCGGGTTGAATATGACTGGGCAGCCGGGCCGATCACAGCCGATACCATCCGGCTGGGTAACACCATACAGAACAATGGTAATTTTCAGTTAAACGGAACAGCATCCCTGCAAAGTCTTTATAATAAGATAGGTTACCTAAAAAAAATTGATGATAAATATAAACGCAAACAGTCGGCTACGCAGGCCAAACCTACCAAAACAGTTAAATTTGAGGCAGATAAAATTAACCTTAAAGCTAAAACCGGCAAGGTCATCATTCATGATTTGATGAGTTCAGAGGTTAAAGTAAAATTCTTTGACCAGAATAACCGGGTGGTTGAGGTTGAAACCGAAGTGATCAATGAACGGCGTATTAAGGTGACTTCCGACAAGGATTTAGATGGCGGTCGTATCGAAGTGGAAGGTACCATTGAATTGAAGGATAATGCGTTGGTTGTTGTCAGTGACAATTTTCTGCGTTTAATTATGGGGATAAAGAATTTGTCACTTAATTTCTCAAGCGATAACGGGACATTCCTGCCGGGATTCATGCCCGAACCTAAACTATTAGGGATGAAGAACCTAAACGGAAAAATGGCTCCCGGGTTTGGGTTTGTAATGGGCATGCAGGATGTTGGGTTTAGTGAATTCGCGGCTCAGAATGGTTGGCTTACCACAGATTCTACGCTTAATGAATCTTTTACCAATACTTTAAATCAGTCCTGGCGGTTTTCTTCAAACATTGAACCATTCACCGATCTGCGTATTACACTCGACGCTTCCCATTCAGCCACCAGCAACCTGGAGCAGTTTCTTGTTTACGGAGATAATGGCAAGTTTACCGCTGAAAACGCAATGTACCGCGGGAACTTTAATATGACAATACTTTCATTAGGTACTGCCTTCGAAAAACTAAAAGCAGAAAATGGTTACAAATCGGCAACTTTTGAAAAATTTAAAAACAACCGGGTGATTATTTCAAAACGTTTGGCGGAACAGCGATTGGGAAAACAGGTTGCCGGTAGCCCGGATTATTCACCGAATACAGAAACCGGGTATGCTGATGGATATGGCCCTACCTCCCTGGATGTCCTGATCCCGGCATTTATGGCAGCTTATACCAACAAGGATGCCAACAATATAGGCCTTGATGCAATGCCAGGAATCCTCAGCATGATGCCTAACTGGCGCATTCAATATGGCGGCTTGCAGAAGTCGGAATTTGTAAAGAAATATCTTAAACAGTTTAATCTTAACCATGCCTACCGGAGTACCTATTCAGTGGGATCCTATACCACCAACCTGTACTATGATCCCAATGCCGAGGATGGGTTGAACTATGTGCGGGATGCACAGGAAAACTTCCTCCCGATGCGCGAAATCGGTAGTATCAGTATTTCAGAATCACTTAGCCCGCTGATCGGATTTGATGCCACCATGCAGAATAGTTTGCAGGCCAGGGTTGAGGTGAAAAAAAGCAGAAACCTCACCTTGAGTCTGAACAATAATCAATTGATGGAAAACCGCTCGGATGAATTGATTTTCGGGACCGGTTACCGGTTCGAAGAAGTACCGATCACCATTAAAGCCGGGGGAAATCAAAGGAAATTCCAGTCTGATCTGGATCTGCGGTTCGACCTTTCAATTCGTGATAATATCATGATTATGCGTAAATTGGAGGAGGAGGTCAATATACCAACATCAGGTCAGACCGTTATAACTGCTAAATTTACAGCAAGCTATAGGTTAAGCAGCAAGTTTGAACTGCGGCTATATTATGACCAGGTGGTTAATAAGCCGATTGTTGTTACCTCATATCCAACGTCTAACACAAAGATTGGCTTTAACCTTAGATTTACGCTATCCAATATGTAAGCTTTTTTTTACATTTGTGGGGACGCATATATGCGATAGACGCATTTATGCGTCTCTACTGACAAATCAAACTAAACATAGATTAACCATGAACGTACCTCAGAATTTAAAGTTTACCAAGGATCATGAATGGATTCGCTTGGAAGGCGATTTTGCATTCGTTGGTGTTACCGATTATGCCCAATCGAACCTTGGTGATATTGTTTTTCTGGAAATTGAAACAGTTGGTGAAACGCTGGCTCAAGGTGAATCTTTTGGGAATATTGAGGCTGTTAAAGCTGTCGAAGAACTTTATATGCCCGTCTCAGGCGAAGTGCTCGAAATCAATCCTTCTTTGGAAGCCAGCCCGGAGGTGGTGAATAAAGATCCTTACGGAGAAGGCTGGATGGTAAAGATTAAAGCCACTGATCCTGCTGAATTTTCGACGTTGCTGGACGCCGCGGCCTACGCGAAACTTATTTCTTAAAAGGCACAAGGCTCAAGGCTCAAGGCTCAAGTAGGGTAAAAAAGGATAAATTTGTAAAAAGGCTGAAGTAGCACCCTTCAGCCTTTTATCTTAAACTTAAAACTTACTTGAGCCTTGTGCCTTGTGCCTTGAGCCCTGAGCTCTACAGCGTCTTCTTAACCTCTCTGCTCGTGTAAGCTTCTATATTATCGCCTACTTCAATATTGTTGTAATTGTCGATATTCAAACCGCATTCCAAGCCTGAGACTACCTCTTTTGCATCGTCTTTGAATCGTTTCAGGGAGCCAAGCAATCCATCATATACAACAATACCGTCGCGGATTATCCGAACTTTAGAAGTCCGGTAAATCTTTCCATCCCGCACGATACAGCCTGCAACGGTGCCCACCTTAGTGATTTTAAAGGCTTCCATAACTTCAAGGGTTCCCGTGATTTCTTCTTTGATTTCAGGACTGAGCATTCCTTCCATGGCAGCCCTGAGTTCGTTGATGGCATCATAAATAATGGAATACAACCTGATCTCAATACCCTCCTTTTCAGCCAACTTACGGGCATTCAATGAAGGCCGTACCTGGAACCCGATGATGATGGCATTGGAAGCAGTTGCGAGTAAAATATCACTTTCGGAAATCTGCCCAACTGCTTTATGTATGATGTTAACCTGAATTTCAGGGGTTGAGAGCTTGATAAGAGAATCCGAAAGGGCTTCAATGGAACCATCGACATCACCTTTAACAATAATATTAAGTTCCTGGAAGTTGCCAATGGCTATACGCCTGCCGATCTCATCAAGGGTAATATGCTTGCGGGTCCGCAATTCCTGCTCGCGCTGAAGCTGTTCCCTTTTGGTTGCAATATCACGTGCTTCCCGATCTGTAGCCAGTACATGGAATTTGTCACCAGCCTGTGGCGCTCCGTTAAGTCCGAGAATTAATACAGGCTCTGACGGCCCTGCAATCGTTATAACTCCACCACGCTCGTTGAACATTGCTTTCACCTTGCCGAAGTAGCTACCGGCCAAGACAATATCACCTACCTTCAGGGTCCCACCCTGGACAAGAATGGTAGTTACGAATCCACGGCCTTTATCCAGCGAAGATTCTATCACGGTTCCGAGAGCATTCTTCTCTGGATTTGCTTTAAGATCAAGCATTTCCGATTCCAGAAGTATTTTTTCCAACAGCTCGGCAACACCCATACCTTTTTTTGCAGAGATCTCTTGCGACTGGTATTTTCCTCCCCAGTCTTCAACAAGGTAGTTCATCCCCGCCAGTTGTTCCTTAATTTTTTCGGGATTTGCGCCTTCGCGGTCTATTTTATTGATGGCAAATACCATGGGAACGCCGGCAGCAGCGGCATGGTTGATTGCCTCGATGGTTTGGGGCATTACGGCATCATCGGCAGCGATCACAATTACGGCCATATCGGCTCCCTGAGCACCGCGTGCCCGCATGGCTGTAAATGCCTCGTGACCCGGTGTGTCGAGGAATGTGATGGTTTTACCATTATCAAGAACAACTTTATAGGCTCCGATATGCTGGGTAATTCCCCCGGCTTCACCGGCGATAATATTAGTTTTCCTGATATAGTCGAGCAAGGAGGTTTTTCCATGGTCGACATGCCCCATAACAGTAACCACGGGCGGCCGCGGCTTTAGGTCGGCCTCTTTATCTAATTCTTGCTCAATGGCTTCCTGTATTTCAACGCTGATGAATTGCACATCAAAGCCAAATTCGTCGGCAACCACGGAGATGGTCTCAGCATCGAGCCTTTGATTAATGGATACAAAAAGCCCAAGACTCATGCAGGTGGAGATGATTTCATTCACCTGAACATTCATAAGGCTGGCAAGTTCATTAGCGGTAACAAACTCGGTAACTTTGATTACATGGCTTTCCTGTTCGTCCCGGTCAGCATCGGCAAGCAAAGACTGGCGGTTCAATTCACGTTTCGACTTGCGGTGTTTTGATCCTTTGGATTTACCTTTCGGGGTTATCCTTGATAATGTATCTTTTATCTGGCGCTGAACATCTTCTTCAGAGATCTCAACTTTTCCGATTTTCTTTCTAACCTTGGTTGGTTTCTTAATCACCTTGGCTGCTTCGCGGTCAGCAGCTGGCCCAACTACAGCCACACGATCCTTGCGAATACGTTTTCTTTTTTTCTTTTTCAGCGGATCATCGCCTCCAAGATCAACAACAACCTTTTCCCTACGGCGATCACTTTCAGGTGCCAAAGCAATTTTGCCAACAATGGTAGGCCCCGAAGCCTTTTTAACCACGATCCTGTGGATAGGAGCATCACTCTCTTGTTCTTTTCGCGGACGATCAACCTGACGTGCTGGTTTCGGATCCTGCTTAAGTACAGTAGTCGGAGCGGGCCTGATTTCTTTCGTTTCCTTAACCGGTTTAGGATGAGGTTTTTCCTTGACGTATTTTTTGGAAGGCCTTGTTTTCTGATTCAATGAATCAATATCAATCCTTCCGACAACCTTGAAATCTCCTAATAAATCCTTGGCGAGTGTTGTGCGGGTGATGACCTCTTCTTCAGCGACTTTTCTTGTCTGTGGCTGGGGTGGTTCATCTTGAACGGGCCCGATGATTGGTTCAACAGATTTTGGCCCCGCACCGGTCAGTTCAGAAGGCTTTGTAACGGGTTCAGGTTCCTGATCAGCCACCACGGATAATGGTTCTTGTGATTCCGGAACCGGTTTATGTTCAGCTTTTTGCCTGGGTTTGTGTTCAGTCTTTGGTCCATCATCCTTATCCGGCAAAGTCGCCAGTTTTGGTTCGGGCTTGTGCACATCTCCGGGCTCCGGTGTAACTGCCGGCTGTGGTATGGGTTTTGGCCTGATTTTCGGCTTTGGTTTTTCCAGTTCAACACGGCCAACAATTTTTGGCCCAACCGGTTTGTCAATCGGTACGGATGTAACCTCGGGAGCTTCTTTCTTTACCCGTTTCTCGTGCCTGGAATCATCCTGATCCAAATCGAATACAGATGAACCTCTACTGTCCTGAATAAGAAGCACTTCTTCCTGCTCGGGCTCTTCGTCGACTGGCTGGGTTGTAGTATCTTCAATGGAAATGGTGGTTCGGGATTCATATTTGTGCTCCTCCTTGAATTGCACCGCTTCACGCTTGGCTGCCAGATCATTCTGATACTCCTTCATCACCATAACCAATGCCTCAGGCGGAATTTTGGCATTCGGATTGTTCTCTATGTCGAATCCTTTTTTATGAAGGAAATCCACGATAGTCTGTATACCAACATTACATTCTTTCGCAACCCTGCTTAATCGTTTTACCTCTGACATATTGTTTATTCAAATTCTGAACGGAGGATTTTCATAACCTCCTTAACAGTTTCTTCTTCTAAATCGGTGCGTTTTACCAGTTCCTGAACCGATAAATCCAATACGCTGCGGGCAGTGTCACATCCAACTGCTTTCAGCTCATCAAGAATCCAGTTTTCAATTTCATCTGCGAATTCCTCGAGATCAATATCCTCTTCAGCACCGGCAACGTCACGGAAAACATCAATTTCATACTCAGTAAGCATACTGGCCAGCTTAATATTCAATCCACCTTTACCGATAGCCAGTGAAACTTCTTCAGGTTTTAAAAAAACTTCAGCCCGATGCTCCTCTTCGTTCAGCTTTATGGAACTGATTTTTGCGGGACTCAGTGAACGCTGTATAAACAACTGGATATTAGCAGTGTAATTGATCACATCAATATTTTCATTCCGCAATTCCCTCACAATACCGTGTATCCTGGATCCTTTCATCCCAACGCAGGCACCAACAGGATCGATCCGCTCATCATAGGATTCAACGGCAACCTTAGCGCGTTCACCAGGGATCCTGACTATCTTTTTAATCGTTATGAGCCCATCAAAAATCTCAGGGACCTCAAGTTCAAATAGTCGCTGAAGAAAAACAGGGGTTGTCCTCGATAAAATAATGACAGGGCTGTTATTTCGCATATCCACTTTTACCACTACTGCCCGCAAAGTATCACCTTTGCGGAAGAAATCCGAAGGAATCTGCTCAGATTTGGGTAGAATCAGTTCATTGCCTTCATCATCCAGAATAAGAATTTCACGGTTCCAAACCTGGTAAACTTCTCCTGTGATTATATCGCCGATCTTATCCTTGTATTTACTGTAAACATGGTCTTTTTCCAATTCCAGAATGCGGGATGTCAGGTTCTGACGCAGTGAAAGAATTGCACGGCGGCCAAAATCTTCCAATTTGACTTCGTCTGTCACGTCTTCCCCAACTTCATAATCATCATCAATTTTTTTTGCTTCGGTGAGTGAGATCTGCAGGTTCGCATTATCAATTTCACCATCGGCAACTACAACACGATTTCTCCAAATTTCAAAGTCTCCTTTGTCAACATTGATGATGACATCAAAATTCTCATCCGTTCCGAATCGTTTGATCAGAATACTCCTGAAAACATCCTCGAGAACACTCATCATGGTCGTCCGGTCGATGCTCTTAAGTTCCCTGAATTCCGAAAACGTATCAATGAGGTTTATACTTTCCATGGCCTAACTGTTTACACCTGTTTAAAATCTATTTCAACCCGCGCCGTTTTTATCCGGTTAACCTGAATAACGATTGGCTCTTCCGGTGCCGGTTTTCTTTTAGTCGCTGTCTGACGGACGACCAACTCAGCATCTTTGCCGGCTTCAACCGGCCTGGCTTCCAGCAAGATGCCTTTAATAATGTCGCCATCCTGCGATACGATCTCAAGTTTCTGCCCAAGAGCCTTGAGATACTGAGGAAACACCCGGATCGGCTGACCCAGTCCCGGCGAAGAAACCTGGAGCTCAAAATCTTCTTGCTCACGGTCAAACTGATCCTCAATGATCCGGTGCAATCCTGCGCAATCATCCAAACTGATTCCATCGTTATGGTCGATAAATACCTGGACCACATTACTCCGGCTGACTATGACGTCAACGAGGAATGCCCCGGTCTCCTTAAGTGACTCTCTAACAATATCTTCTATTTGTTTTCTCTCTATCACAACACCAAAATTAAAAAATAGGGGACCCGAGTCCCCTATACCAGAATTCCTACAATCGACCGCAAAAATAGATAAATATTTCCATAACTCCAATTTGTGGCCATGAAACGTGTTCATTATCAGGAAAATTTTCCGGTTTTCCGGTTTCCAAAAAAATTAATAGTAAAATTGCACGCTCTAAGAAATATGGCATCCGCTTAATGGAAGATGAATTCCGCGCTATTCCTAACAAAAGGAAGATTGTTAACGACCCTTTGTACGGTTTAATCAATTTCCCTTCTCCTCTGATTTATGATCTGATGGACCATCCCTGGTTTCAAAGATTGCGTAGAATCAGGCAACTCGGGCTCACCTTCTATGTTTATCCGGCTGCCAACCACTCACGGTTTCAGCATGCCCTAGGCGCTGCGCATCTGATGAATACCGCGTTGGAAGTGATTGCCCGCAAAGGTTCCCCGGTAACGGAGGATGAACGTGATGCAGCTATTGCTGCCATTCTGCTGCACGATATCGGCCACGGCCCTTTCTCTCATGCTCTGGAGCACAGTATTGTCGGAACTATCAACCATGAGAAACTGTCGGGGCTGTTTATGCAGCAACTGAACCGGTCAACTGACGGGGCGCTTGATCTCTCCATCCGTATTTATAACGATAACTACGCCAGGTCATTTTTCCATCAACTGGTATCGAGCCAACTTGATATGGACCGGCTGGATTATCTCAACCGCGATAGCTTTTTTACTGGTGTTGCTGAGGGTGTTGTGGGATCCGAGAGGATTATAAGGATGCTGAGAGTGGTTGATGATCAGTTGGTTGTCGAGAGAAAAGGGATTTATTCAATCGAAAAGTACTTGTTCTCCCGGCGGTTGATGTACTGGCAGGTTTATCTGCATAAAACAGTTATTGCGGCCGAACAAATGCTTGTTAAAGCTCTGAACCGAGCAAGGGAATTGGCCTATAACGGCACGGATGTTTTTGCCACACCCGCCCTGCGTGGGTTCCTCTACCCCGGGCCGCTCGCTGACCGGCCAATGGATGACCCCGGTCAGTTGCTGGATCAATTTTCCAAACTGGATGATTCGGATATTTTCGCTTCAATAAAGACCTGGGCGGATCATCCGGATAAAGTTCTTTCACTTCTTTCGGAAGGTTTGATAAACCGAAAACTTCCCGGGATACGAATACAGAAGACCCCATGGGATCTCAACCACATCGAATATCTCCGCAAGAGGGTCGTGAATGAGCGGGGATTCTCACCGCACGAAGCTGAATACCTGGTCTTTTCTGACAAAATTACCAATAATACCTATGCCGAAAATGATGATCAGATCCTGTTTTTCGACAATAGCGGGAAGCTCATCACCTTGTCGGAAGCCAGCGACATAATCAATGTGCCCTTGCTTAGCCGTGCTGATAGCAAATACTATCTTTGCTTCCCGAAATGGTTATTTGCGAATTCGTATTCTAACCAGTCAATTTGATCGTTTATTCATTAAATAATCTTTTAACCTATGGAATTTACAGCAAGGCAGATAGCCGGATATTTGGGAGGACGGGTTGAGGGAGACCCTGATGCCTTGGTTAATGACATTTCA
>JAPLDV010000238.1 GCA_026391235.1 Bacteroidia bacterium
CGCTACTCCGTGTTGCTCACGCTTTCAGAATTACCGATGTTTCAAGAAAATACTCCGATTCAAGTTCTGATTCAAGCTTTTATCAGAATACCTTTTCAAAAAATAAGGTGAATAAGGATTCCATTAGATTTTTATCCTGGACAAACGACATCAGCCTTTTATCCGATACCCTGCATATCGGAAAACATCCCGTTATGGTGAAGGGTGGAATAAATCCCGATTTTTACCGGTACCAGCATGATATTATCGTTTCTTTTGGCTATTCTCTCGGACTGAACGGGAAAATCACAAAGAGGGATCAGTTTACCAATTTGGAATTGGCAGGTACCTGGATCGCAGCCGGATACCCGGCAGGCGATTACAGCCTGATGGCAAAATACAGCCTGGTTCCCGGAAAGAAGGAGAACGGCTCGGAAATTTCATTCGAACTCTATACCAGAGGTTGCTCACCAGATCCGGTGATCCGGGACTATGAGTCGAACCATTTCCGCTGGTCGAACGATTTCCGGCGTCAGCATGAATCCGGGCTGAGTGCTAAATGGAACGTTCCTGAAATTCGGTCCGCCCTTACGGCAAGCATAATCAGCAATAAAGGTTGGATCTATTTTGATACCACCGGAGTGCCTGCCCAATTAAATAGCCGCATGACGGTATTATCCATGAAGGGATCAAAAGAATTCTCAGCTGGGCCCTTCAGGTCCACAATATCTGCATTGGTGCAGTATAGCACTTCGGATAAAATCCGACTTCCGCTGTTCGTCGGATCCACATCAACCTTTATGCATCACGAAATCCACTTTCCAAAAACAAAAGGTGAACTTCATGTTGAATATGGTCTGGACCTCTGTTATTCAACTGGGTTTTACGGCTATTCCTATATGCCGGCGTCAGGAATTTTCTTTGCTCAGAATGAAAAGATTGTGGGTAATTACCCTAATATGAATTTGTTTGTTCAAATGAAGATTAAAAGGACAAGGGTTTTTGTTGAATGGTGCCAGACTTTTGCCGACCTCCTTCCCGAACAGTCATTTGCAGTCCTTCATTATCCTTCGATGAGGCCGCATTTGAAATATGGAATCTACTGGCATTTCTATGATTAACAATCAGATACTTCAACTTCAGGAATGCCTGAAGGATAAACTGCCGGGCCGGACAGCACAGGAACTAATGGCTCCTTCGATACGTCCGCAGGGGTTGGCTCAGTTCAACGGGACAAATCCCCGATCAAGCGGTGTCATGATTTTGTTATTCCCTTCAAAGCAAGGCATTAGTACGGTATTTATTTTAAGAACCCCGGGAGGACCGCATGGCAGGCAGATTTCGCTGCCCGGCGGCAAACAGGAGAATTCAGATGAGGATCTTTCACAAACAGCCTTGAGGGAGACTTTTGAAGAGATCGGAGTTGATTCCGGGTTGATTAAGAAAATCGGATTACTAACTCCCCTTTATGTGCCCCACAGTAATTTTGTCATTCAGCCGGTTATCGGCTACGTAGGGTATCATCCGGTTTTTGTTTTAGATAGTAAGGAAGTTGCCGGAGTAATTGTAACCCCGTTAAACCAACTTTTTCATCCGGATAATCGCAAAACTATGATATTGCATCGCTCAGGAGCAGAAATCATTGCTCCCTATTATGAGGCTTCCGGGCACCGTATCTGGGGGGCAACAGCCATGATTATGAGCGAATTTGAGAGAATTTTTACTTCCTGTATTTGCGGATGAAATCCTCAACCTCGGGAACCCCACCCTGGTAAACCAGGTAGCCATTGTAGGGTTCGCGGCCGGTAATCTCTTCATTAATCGGTTTTAACATGATCTCCCTGACTTTTTCAAGATCTGATGTTTGGCCAAGAGCCCAGCCGAGTTTGATATAGGCAGCTTCAGGCAGCATGTTTTCCAATGGTATGACTCCCATGGCCATGAGGTCGCGGCCGGTATCATACACAAACATGTGAACATAACCCCAGAGGGTTTGAACGGTCATATAGATCGCGACTCCTCGGTCACGAGCCCTTTCAATCGCCGGATATAGTTCTTTATTGACATGGCCAAGCCCGGTGCCAATGATTATTATCCCTTTATATCCCAGATCAACCAATGAGTCAATAGTATCCCGGTGCATGTGCGGATAAAAATAGATCATTGAAACCCGGTCTTCAAAATAAGGATAGATATCCACACACCTGTCTTTCCGGCGGTGGTTGTATTTTTTTTTGATCAGCTTAACTTCACCCCGTTTAACAGTGGCTATCGGGGTGTCGCCTATGGTGCGGAAGGTTGAACGGTAGGAGGAGTGCATTTTCCTTACGCGGGTTCCCCGATGCAGAAATCCATATTCGTCGGATGTAGGCCCGAACATACAAACCATAACCTCTGCAATATCGCCATGGCCGGCGGCATAACAGGAATGCATCAGGTTGAGTGCTGCATCTGAAGAAGGCCTGTCGGATGAACGCTGGGAACCAACCAGTATGATCGGTATCGGAGGATTCTGTACCATGTAGGAAAGTGCCATTGCAGTGTGATGAAGAGTATCAGTGCCATGACCGATAACAATTCCGTCAACCCCGCTTTCAATTTCCTTTTTAATGGCGACAGCAAGTGCCTTATACTGATCAGGTCCCATGTTTTCGCTGAAAACCGCGAATACCTTTTCAGTATTCAGGTTGCATATTTCAGCGAGTTCGGGTACAGCGCCGTACAATTCTCCGGGTGAGAAGGCTGGAATAACTGCTCCTGTCCGGTAATCCAAACGGCTTGCAATAGTTCCGCCGGTGCCGATCAACTTGACTTTAGGGAGATTCGGTGTGAAAGGGAATTCCTTTTCAGGAATTCTATAATTCGCCTTAAAATAGTTTACTTCCTTCATCGACAGGATTGTATGAGTATCAATCCCGATGTTGTAGCCGGTTGCAATTTTCACAACGATGTGGTGGTCATCATCGTTTTCTGCCCGCGGCAAAACCGTACCTTTGAAAAAACCCCGTGTTGTTTCGAATTCGGCGATACCCCATACTCTGACATTAAACTTTTTCAGTATCTGGAGGCCATCACCTTTATATCCCTGGAAAAAATCTTCGTTCATAACGGATCTGTGGACAGTTGTTCGGAAATTTCTTTTGATATATGGACTTCAATCAGCTGGCTGTACTCGTTCAATGGAATATTGCCGAGTGCCTGGTTGCGGATCTGACCCATTAACCAGTTCAGTGTAACCTCCGGATGATCGGATTTTCTGATCTCACGGAACTTGCCGATCAGAAAGCTGACCGGTGCCAATAATTCCTCCTGTGTTCGTTTTTTGAACTTCAGACTGGTGAGGATACTTGTGAAATCCATTTTTGGATAATCCATCAGTATAGTCAAAATTGGCTTGGCTATTGCAATGTCGAAGCGGTTTGACCGGATAAAACTAAAAAGATCATAGATTTTCTGTGGTGAAAACTCCTTATGCGGCTGTTTTTGTCCTTCGAGATGTTTTAATGTATGCCCCAGAAAAATGCCGATGACTTTATGGCTAAAACCAAACTCAGCGGAGATCCTTTCGATTAACGGAACCAAATTTTTTTTCAACAGGTAACCAATGCCGTTTTTATATCTGCCTCCGGTCCCCAAAATACAATTTGGGCATCATTATCATTGGCATTCAGCCATTTCCTTATCTTGTCAAAATCAATATGCTTGCCTTCATCCGTTATCGATTCTGAAGTAATCATATTGGGTTTTTCGATGCACGCGATCACTTTTAGCCGGTCGGATATCTCATCTGAGAATCCTTTCCCGGGTTGTATGAAATGAGAGAGAATTCCCTGAAAGGCAGGAAGGTTTACGGCTATGATGCGGTAACCGCTTTTCCTGGCATCGTTAATGATTTGGTAGTCGGAGTTCAGCTTTTCGTAAACCAGAGGAATTGATTTGATTTGCCAGCTGTTTTTTTCCGGAATACGTTCCTTTAACAAATCCCTGATTCTTAGAAGGGCGAATTGCCGGAAAGCCTCGTTATGGCTCAGCCGGGGAATCCATTTATTATGCGAAACCCCTTTGATCTCGACACGGTCTCCACCGCGGCAGCTAACATTAACATCTTCCCGTCCGGTTCCGATTCCGGTTCTTACACGGCCTGTACTGCGATTAAGAAAACGGATATATTCGGCTGCTTCACGAAGTTCGAAGGGGGTTTCACAATCGGGATAGGTAACGGTTTCTATCAGGGGCATACCCAGGCGGTCGGTTTT
>JAPLDV010000418.1 GCA_026391235.1 Bacteroidia bacterium
GGACATGCCGACGGATCCGATAAGCAACATCTTCTTCCTTCCTATCTTATCGATCAGGCGCATGGCTATCAATGTGAATATCAGGTTTGTAAATCCAATGATAACCGTTTGCAGGATGGCGGAATCAGTCGAGAAATTCGCCGCGCGAAAAATATCGGTGGTATAATACATCACGATATTGATCCCGGTAAACTGGTTGAACATCCCAACGGCGATTCCTATCATGACCAGTTTCAGATACGGCTTTTTGAACAGGTATACAGCTTTCCCGAGAACTTCCGTATTGACTGAATTGCGGATGTCGGTTAGCATTTTCTCAACATCTGTTCCGGGATTCACCTCATTCAGAACCAGTCGGGCTTCATCAATCCGGCCTTTCATCACCAGCCAGCGAGGACTCTGGCTCACCCGGAAGAGCAAAACAAAAAAGACCATAGCCGGCAGTGCACCGCTGAGAAACATCCAGCGCCAGTTATTAGCGCCGGTATTCAGCAGCAGGTAGTCGGAGAAAAAGGCAACCAGTATGCCAACCACTATGGCGAGTTGGAAAGTCAAAGCAAGCCGGCCACGATAGGCAGCCGGGGCAATCTCGGAAATATATAAAGGCGACAATACCGATGCACCACCGATGGCCAAACCGCCAATCAGCCGGAAAGTGAGAAATGAACCGAAATTCCAGGCCAGACCGGTGCCAATGGCAGATATCAGAAAAAGCAGTGCCAGGAACCTCAGCACCAGGCGCCTTCCGAATATGTCACCAGGCTTGCCTACAAACAGGGCTCCGGCAACGCAGCCGATCAGCGCCGAACTTACCGCCCAGCCTTTCATGGTAGGGGTCAGCCCGAAATGATCAGTGAAAAACGGTATGGCGCCATTGATTACGGCCGTATCAAAGCCGAACAGCAGGCCGCCCAATGCTGCTACGAAGGTGTACAGGTACAGAGGTTGCTTCATCTGCTAATATGCTGTTGGGTTAATATGCTAATGGGTTAATATGCTAATATGCTAATTTAAGAAAACAGATAAATGCTTGATTTACTGATTTTTTTATAAAAATTTTGTTCATAAATATATCAATTATATCGTACCCTTAACCAGATATCTTCTTGAATTAACATATTAGCCGTTTAGCATATCATGGCATCCTCTTCAATTAGCATATTAGCATATTAACATATTAACCCATTAGCATATTATCACACCGCCGCATCATCTCCATCATTGCGCGTCCGTTGTGATACGGGCATTTCCAGGGATCGATCTTCCAGTCGTTGCGGTAATAGGGCGAGGGATCATCAGGCGGTTCTTTCAGGTATGGCACACCCAGGCGGTTAACTTTAGTAAACCATTCACCATATTGATGATCAATGAGATGCGTATCGATAAAATTCCAGGCTTTTTTGACGGTTTCCCAGTATTTCGGATCGCCGGTCATTTCGAAGGCGTTCATGAAACCAACCAGGTTTTCAGCCTGGGGCCACCAGTGCTTGTTGGTGCGGAGGTGACTGCCGAAGCGCGTGGATTCGAGGAACAGCCCGCCATCCTGATCAACCCCTTCGCGGGCAACGGCCTCGGCCATGCGGATGCAGAGCGGTTTCATCTGCTCCAGTATCCGTTTATCTCCCAATATTTCAGCAGCTTCCATCAGCAGCCAGGAAGCCTCGATATCATGACCGAAAGAACAGGTACCTTTTGATGCCTCCGCCTCGTTGAAATTCTCATCGAAAAATATGCCCAGGTGCCCGGCAGGACGAATGATCTTTCCAATGAACAATTCAAGCAGTTCGGTTAGCCTGACTCTCACCCGTTCATTGCTCCAGACCTTAATTAATGCGGCATAGGCTTCCATCACGTGGAGGTGGGTGTTCATCGACCGGGGCTCATTATTATCGGCCATCCGGTTCTCATCATACAACTTCCAGTCACGTGTAAACGCCTCAAAATAACCGGGATGCACAGGATCCTTGGCCTTGCTCTCGAGCATAAAATAAAAACCGCGGATCACTCCCAGTACTTTATCATCCTGAACGAACTCCATGTATTTACTCAGGGCATATATTACAAAGGCCTGGGCATAAGTGTGTTTAATATCTGCCGCCACTGTTCCGTCAGGAGCGATCTCCATAAAATAGCCGCCGTTAACCGGATCCAGGAATTTCTCCTGCAATACCTGGAAAGCCAGATGGGCCATCTGAATATAATCCGGATTATTATACAAGATAGCTGCCTCGGAATAGGTCCATAAAATACGTGCAGTCAAAACACAGGAAAGATTTGCCTGCACGGGATTTCCCTGCAGGTCGGCTGCCCCGTAAAGACCATCCTTACCGGGCTTTACCGCATGGTTGATCCAAAATGGAAGGATATCGTCGCAGAGCTCCTGCTCGAATTTTATTCGATGGGAGCTCAGCTCTTCGGTTAAATGATCGGGTATCATAATATGCTAATTGGCTAATGTGCTAATATGCTAATGAAAGAAGAGATATAGGGGGATTATGCAAAAGATGGAATTAATATATGTCATTAACTATCTAACAATCTGACCATTGTAGTTCTTTCTTTCATTAGCATATTAGCACATTAGCCAATTAGCATATTATTAAGGGTGGTAACCATCGCAGCGACTCTGGAAGGATCCGTTTCCAGAATCGAGAATTCCGGTATGGCGGACAGTCCGCCCATAAAAACATCATCACGGTGGAAAATCATTCCGCTTTCCACCTTGCGGCGAAGGGTTGCATGATATTCGGTGGCATTTACCTGTTTCGCAAATTCCCGGATATTCTGCTCGTTAAGGCCACCCCCCGGCAATATTATGATCTTACCCTCAGACTGCCTGATCAGGCTTGCAATCAATCCGGCGCCCTCCGGTGCCAGGTTTTTCTGACCCGAAGTAAGTAAGCGGTCGACACCGGTCATTTTCAGATCTTCAAGTGCTTCAAAGGGATCTCGCGACATATCAAATGCCCGGTGAAACGTGACTGCCATTGGCCGTGCCAGGTTAACAATTTCATCGGTCCTGGCGACATCCACCCTGCCATCCGGGGTTAAAAATCCAATGACAATCCCATCGACACCCGAGGTCCTGCATCGTTCGACATCACGCCTGATAATGGCATATTCCAGATCGGAATAGAGGAAATCGCCCCCGCGCGGACGAATGATCACATGCAGCTTTATGGTAAGCTTCATTCGTGCCAGCTCGATGGCTCCGATGCTTGGGGTAGTACCGCCCTCATACAGGTTATCGCATAATTCCACACGGAAAGCTCCTCCCTCCTGGGCTGCAATAGCCGAAGCGAGTGAACCTGCGCATATCTCAAGAATGGGTTTATTCATAAAATGTGATTCAGGAAAGCGGTAGAACAGTTGTCAGTTGTCAGTTGTCAGTTGTGCGGAAAGTAGTCAGACAACCGAAAACCGAAAACTTCTATTTGTCTACCAGGTAATACTCAACGGTAGTCACCACCCGTATAATCTTCTTATACTGCGTGTTCATGTCGCGGTCCTCGATTGTGAATAGTCCTTGAGTGGCTTTTTTTATTTTTCCGACTTTGGATTTTGAATCGGAAGCAAATTTCTCCGCTGCTTCGCGGGCATTTTTGGTGGCAGATTCGATCATTGCCGGCTTGATCCTGTTTAACTCGGTAAACAGATATTGTACCTGGCTCTGATACTGATCCTGATTCAATACGATCCCTTTGCCAACAAGATCTGTGAGCCGTGTAATGGCTTTGGTCATCCGTTCGGTCTGGACGGTCCGGACTGTCATTTGGGCCCTGCCCACATAGCGGAATTCCACATACTTGTCGTTTCCCCCGTAAATATTGGCCTTTTGGTCATTAATATTGACCATGCCAATAGAAATCTCTTCTTGGGCAAAACCGGCTTCTCCTAAAAAAACGAGAATAATTTCCTGTTTCCGGTCGAGGGACGCCTGGAGTTCTGCCAGGTTATTACTGGCTTCGCTGAATGTGATCGGCCAAACAGCGAGGTTCGCATCCACCTCCATTTCTGCGAGACCTTTGACCACTACCGACCGATCCAGTTTCTTAAACCTGATCAGTGAATTTCCCAAAATCAATGCTGCGATGATCAGGCCCAAAGCCAGAGTTCCGGCAGCTACTGCTGATTGTGATTCCTGTTTCGACATTTTAGAAAAGTTATTAGATAAGTGAACTGCAACATCCAAAGGTAACCACTCGTGTGAAGTATTTAAACCCGTTCAATAAAAAATCAGGAAAAGAATTTGAAAGCAAATGCCAATACCGTAATATTGTTAATCCATAAACAAATTAATCGCTAACTCATGAAAAACTCTGCCAAATCAGCAAACACCTTCATCGTTATGTTATTAGCCTTCACTCTGGTGGCATTCTCTCCTGCAAAAAGTCAGACCATCCCGCTCAAGCCCTGCCTGGAGCACTTCACCGCATCCAGTTGCCCTCCATGTGGTGCCTGGGCACCCGTGTTCCGCGATATACTTTCCGGATATGAGGGGCAGTATACGATTATCCGTTATCAAATGTATTGGCCGGGAACCGGTGATCCCTATTATTTTGCAGAAAGCAAAAAGAGGCGCGATTATTACATGATTACCGGCGTTCCGGGACTAACTTACAACGGTGTCCAACAAGTGCCTTATGCACAATATTTTTCAACACAAAAGATGGATAGCCTGTTGACTCAGCTGACAGGGGTACAGATCGGGATTACTTCCTCTGTAAATCTGAACAAAATCGTAACTGCCACGGTAACCATAACGCCTGAAATAGCTTATGCAGCCGGATTGATCACCCATATTGTTGTGATGGAAGGTATTACAACGCAAAACGCCACCACTAACGGTGAAAAAGCTTTTGATCATGTTACGATGGGATTCATGCCGAATGCCAACGGAACTGTTTTACCCGCCTTGGTTCCGGGGCAGCCTGTCACCCTCACTTATACCATCGATATGAAAACGACCCATATTGAAACAGCCAATGATTTATTGGTGGCTGCGTTCATTCAGGACAATTCTAACAAAAAGGTGATCCAATCGAATAATGCACCGGTTTCACATCCATTCCTTGACTATCAGGTAGCTTTGAATGTTATTGACAATGATTACAATACGGTTCCTGGTGGTAAGGTTTTCATTCCGTATTATGGCGAACAGGAATTCGGGATAAACGGTCTGGCAACTTTCAAAGGAGTACTTCCCGGGGTCATCCGTTATAATGTAACTGCTCCGGGATATGATGGCACCTCCGGAGAATTGACCGTGGCAGGTACCAGCGTGTCGGAAGATGTGATGTTAGAAAAACCCGATCTGTTTTATTATGAAGATTTTGGATGGAACGAAATACCGGCGGGCTGGGATACCGAGGTTACCAATGGATTTTACTTATATGGATCGGGCTCTACAGCCGGTTCAATTGTCTTATATAAACCCAATGCCGGCGTTGACGAAAGCTATCTCATCATGCCTCCGATAAACCTCAACCAGTCCGGGATTTTCAGTTTCAAAGCAGGTGTATCATCAGGTTCTCCCGAACTCAGGGTTGGAATTGCAACTCTCGAAATGAAGCCCGGTACCAAAGGCACGGAAGGCTTAACGATCACCGGATTTGCAGAACTTTACTCAGTTACGGTATCTAACACCGAAGATTTTTCACTATTTGGATTCCAGCTCACCGAAACCATCGGAAACAAGCGACTGGCTTTCAAATTTGTCGGCCCTACAGGATCTTGGTGCGAACTCGACCAGGTAGCAGTTCTGGAAGATAATCCGGGTGTAAAAGTTCAGTTTCTGGTGACCGACCAGAACGATGTTCCCTTAAAAAGCACCGCCGTAACTCTGAGCGGGATAACCGTTGTTAATAATGCTTACGGATATGCATCCTTCCGCGACAATACTTCCGGTATAGCAGAAACCGCATCAGAAAGTCGGATTTCAATATTTCCGAATCCGGTTGCTGACCAGTTTATGATACGCGGCTTGCAAACAGGCACCCTTACGATTATGACACTGAATGGTCAGGGACTTTTGCGGAAACAGATCCGTAACGGAGAGTGGATTTCAACACAAGGGCTAACGGAAGGCTTATACCTGCTAAAAATTCAATCGGAAAATCGTACTGTTTACCGGAAAATAATGGTTTCCAGATAAATCAGATTAATACCGGCTACGTTATACTGCGGACTGTCAATCCCAATCATAGGAGAAATCCGGGGTACGCATATTAAGAAAAGTGGCGAATACACCCTGAGGATTCGATTATTAGCACATTGGCACATTCAGAAATTAGCAACATTATAAAAGTCCGCTGCGTTCGAGCAAAGCTTCCGGGTTGGGTTCCTGGCCGCGAAATCTTTTGTACAGTTCCATCGGGTGTTCGCTGCCTCCCTTTTCGAGGATATTTATCCGGAAGGATGCAGCAATATCCCGATCAAAAATCCCTTTTTCAGAAAACAGCGAGAAGGCGTCCGCATCAAGGACCTCGGCCCATTTATAGCCGTAATATCCTGCTGCATAGCCACCTGCAAATATGTGGCTAAAACCTGTACTAACAGAGCTCCCCGGAATCTTTCGAAACAGCCGGGTTTCGTCCATTGCTTGCTTTTCAAACGCTACCTGATCCCCGTCAAAGGACTGCGAGAGGGTATGCCAGGCCATATCCAGGAACCCAAAGCCCAGCTGGCGCTCAAACGCATATCCTTCCAGGAAATTTTTTGATTCCAAAAGACGGTCGATCAGCTCGGACGGTATTTTTTCGCCGGTTTCGAAATGAATGGCAAACAGATCCAGCCACTCTTTCTCCAGTGCCCAGTTTTCCATCATCTGGCTGGGCAGTTCTACAAAATCACGATATACATTGGTGCCTGAAACTGATGGACAGGTGCACTGTGAAAGCATTCCGTGAAGGGCGTGACCAAATTCATGTAAAAAGGTGGTAACCTCTTCGAAAGTCAGGAGCGATGGTTTAGTGGGAGTGGGTTTTGAAAAATTGCATACAAGTGAAACTTGTGGTCTGATCATCAATCCATTAAGGTTCGATTGCCCTCTGAAATCAGTCATCCAGGCTCCGCCCTGTTTACCCGGCCGGGGAAAAAAATCAAGATATAAAAGTGAAAGAAACTCACTGTTTTCATCACTCACCTGGTAAGTCATAACATCCGGATGATAAACCGGTATCCCGCTGATTGAATTAAACTGTAATCCATACAATTTATTGGCGAGTAGGAAAACGCCGTCAATAACGTTTTCGAGTTTGAAAAAAGGTTTCAGCAGTTCTTCGCGGAAATCGTATTTTTTCTGACGGAGTTTTTCGGCATAATAACTCCAGTCCCACGACTCCAAACTAAAATCAACACCCTCCGATTGCGCAAAACCGTATACGTCGGCGAGTTCATTTTGTGCTGCTGGTTTTGAACACCGGTGGATATCTTCCAGAAATGTCATCACTTTTGCCGACGATCCTGCCATACTTTCCTTAAGCATATAAGAAGCATAGTCCGGTTCCGACATCAGAGAAGCCTGCTCCATCCGAAGGTTCACGATTTCCCGAATCAGGGCTTTATTGTCATGGTCATTATCCTGATTGCCCCGGGCGCCAAAAGCCCTGATCATTTTCTCACGAAGGTTCCGGTGGTCGGAATATTTCATAAACGTTACATAGCTGGGCGCATGCATGGTAAAAACCCAACCTTTCAATTGCCGGCTTTCAGCCTCCTGTTCTGCGGCTTCCTGAACAAAATCAGGTAGTCCCGATAAATCGGCCTTATCGGTGAGATGGATAAAAAATCCATTGGTTTCGGCCAGCACATTATCAGCAAACTGAAGGGTCAGCACAGATAATCCTGAGCGGATTTCAGCGAAACGTTTCTTCGAGGCGTCATCAAGCATGGCGCCGTTTCGGACAAAATCGCGGTGCCAGTTATGGAGGACGGTTGACTGCTCGGCTGATAACCCAAGGGTATCAGGTATCGGGTATCGGGTATCGGGCGCATTATGTGAGGTGCGGTTCTTAAAGATTGTATCGATGCGGGAGAAGAGAGCGGGGTTCATGAGCATGCGGCTGGAGTAATCGGTTAGCAGCTGCGAAGCTTCCCGGGCAATCTGCTGCAGTTTTTCATTCGTTTCGGCCTGGTTGAGGTTAAAGAGGATTCCGGCGGCAATTCCCAGGCGTTCGCCGTTCTGCTCAAGCGGGATGATGGTATTTTCAAACGTAGGGTTCTCAGGCAAAGCAATAATGTCTTCGATTTTCGCTTCGGCCTCCCGGATCAGGGTTTCAATGGCGGGGATAAAGTGAACTTCATGTATCAGGTCGAACGGCGGAGACCTGTATTTGCTCACAAAGGGTTGTAACAACGGATTGTTGGTCTGTTGATTAAACATAAATCAATATTTAACTATTTATCCTGCCGTTATTCCTCGATTATCACGAACTCATCGGATCCCTCAACACGTTCGAGTTCGGATCCTGCCGGCAGTTTAATGTATGGAAGGATGGCCGGGTCATAATTTGCGATTGCATTAATACTGAACACCTTGCTTGTTTCAGGGTCATCGATGTACTCTTCGGTTTCAGTTCCGGAAAGAAATCTCCATCCGCTATCTTCCTTATCGAATCGCTCCTCGCGGTACATAAAACCGACCTTCATTCCATCCACCGTAATGTGGTTAGATACGATCCCAAAGCCTTTGTAGTTGACCAGGTCTTTGATGTCGTCGGCGGGGATTTTGAATTGCTCTTTTTCCATAATTGTATGTCCTATTATCCGAAGAGAAAGGTACGAACTATTTGTTTAGCTGAATTTTCTGCATCACCAGACCATAGTGGCTTCCGGGTGGATTTGCGGCGATTTTCACACCGTTCCAATCAGGTGCAAAGTTCCCCGAGTACCAGAGCCATGCGGTGTGGCCATCGGCGCTGATGAATTTTGATGGGATATTGACGAAATAGGCCTGCTCGCCAAAGTCTTTCAGATAGGTAACCAGTTTCCACGGGCCGGTAATCCGATTGGATTCAAGTATATAAGTATTCATCCTGGCACACGTATTTCCCCCATCGGTGATGCACATCAGGTATTTTTTCAGTGGGGCGTTATAGGTCATGGTTACACAGCCCATGTTGTTGTTCCATTCCAGCAGTGGCCTGATTTTTTTGAAATCAGCGCTCCACACCGGTTCTCCTTTGGAATCCGTACCTGCGTAAAACTCATATTTCGAAGCGTCGTTCATATTTTCCGTTGCCGGGATCACCCTGGTCAGGTAAATCTGATCGCCTGTGATCCAGCTATCGTTCCAAAAGCGCCATTTGGGATCTGTAGTATCGGCTCCGTGAGCCACCAGATAAGCTTTCCCGTCGGGGGAATATTCCAGGTTCTTGCCGAAATCCACAAAGTGCGGGGATCCGATTTTAACAGGATATCCATTGATCCCTGATTCACCGAACAGAGGTTTCTCAGGAGTATGGAGAGTTTCGGTCCACGACCTGCCATAATCCTTACTGGTCCTGAATCCGACAAACGGTCCCATCCAGGGCCAGTTGATGACCTTGTCGCCGTACTGCGCTGATCCCGAAGGATCGAGGCAATAGGTGCCATAATACCATACCCCATTGAATATCAGGCTTCCGCAAGGATAGCGGCCGTGGTAGGGGCTTGCGGAGGCTGTCTTCAGCCCCAGGCTGTAAACTTTCAGATTCAACGGATCATCACCTTCGATCACCGCATGACCGGTGGTGGCTTGTTCGCCATACGAACTGGAGCATTCATGCGATCCGTCCAGCCGCCAGGTGCAGCCATCTGTCCATGGTGAGTACAAATTGCCGTCATCGGCCCACGTGGGATACCAGGTATCACCAAAATGGAACCCGCTTTTCACGCCCAGCAGAGTAATTCCCGTGATCTCTTTCGATGCCGGGAACGGACAATCAGCAGGGGCTTCTGATTTCCATGCGATCGGTGGATAAGTTAGGTTATCCGGTTTCAGCTGTGCGCTCAGGCTAGGTGCTATCATGCACAATAAGAGGAGGATGTGGAGTTTCATCGGATTCACGTTTAGTTTAGGAAGCTTACGTTTTCTGCCCATAAAGTTAGAAGAAAAAGTGACGAGTGACAAAACATTGTAGAGACGCATAATTGCGTCTTTCAAGTGACCAGTGACAATTGGAACAAAGGTTCCCTACATTTACTGTTTCCTCTTTTTACTCTATGGTGAAAAACGTTTCGTCCCCTGCTCCAACCTCCACTGGAATAGTGATGCTGTAATCCCGGTCGAGCCGGACGTTTTTCAGGTTGCCGTTCTTTTCCCGGATGCTGACATTTTTTGTTAAACCGGTATAGTACAGTGATATCCGGATATTTTTTTTAATTGTTGTCCCCGTTGGATTGAATATCATCAGGAAGCCTTTCTCCTTCGTATTGGGGTTGGCATGAAACATCCAGTCGAGATCACGGCCATCGGCCCGGCGGCTGGAGGTATGAATAACATCGCTCTCCAGGATATCCCGGTGCTCCTTATAAAAATCGACCCACTTCTTAACGAGTGCTTTTGTTGTGTCGGTATCATACAAACGCGGTCCGCGGTAGCAGGCCTGTACACCGTTGCCCAGGTTCGATGCCAGCATTTTACCGTAATGTTCAAGGTGCAGCCTCAGTGGTTCGATGGTGGCTGCCGCACCACCTCCGTGATATTCGGTGAGGGGCACAAACATCCAGCCCATGGAAGGAGTTTTTTCGCGGGTTCCGTCGAAAATATTCTGGCGGGCATGGATCACCTGCTGCTCGCGGGGCAGCGACCAGTTCACCTCGCGGTAACCCATTCCACACTTTGTTCCACCATTCAGATAATACCAGTCGGGGATATTCAGATAGATCCCTTCGGCGCGGCACCATTTATAAAAATCGGTGATGGTGCGCCACTGGGTCCACTGTGAGTCATCCTTACCCCGGTGCCCCGGATGGGTTGTCGAAGCGCAGATGTGTCCGGGGTAAGATCCGTCGTGCTCCAGGAGGTTCATGCCGGTAACAGTGTACCAATTACTTAATTTGTCCATGTATTCCTCGCCCCAGTTGC
>JAPLDV010000706.1 GCA_026391235.1 Bacteroidia bacterium
AAAGGGCTATGTATCAGCTATTTTAAACAAGCGCAAACCGCTAACATTGAAACTTGCAAGGCTTTTCCACCAGGAATTGGGAATCCCGGCTGAAATATTATTGGCCTAGCTGAAAGTCCATGCGAGAGATCATCATAGAAAATGCACAGGAAAACAATTTAAAAAATGTTTCGCTTCGCATACCTCATTATCAGCTGATTGCAGTGACGGGGGTTTCGGGTAGCGGTAAAACCAGTCTGGTTTATGATGTATTGTGCGCCGAAGGGCAACGCCTGTTTTTCGAGAATTTCATCGGCGGCAGACTCTTGTCTGCCAGGCTTTCCCGTCCGAAAGCCTCCCTGATCGAAGGCCTGTTTCCGGTAATTGCCATTGACCAGAACCATGTGGTTCGCAGCCCGCGATCTACGGTTGGCACGCTTACCGAACTCTACGACCTTTTGCGTTTGATCTTTGCCCGGCTGGGCCAATCAGATATTCCGGATCTGCATCCTTATCGCAGCTTATTCTCTTTCAATCTTCCCGATGGATATTGCCCTGTATGCAAGGGCTTGGGAGTACAGGACCATATTGATCCTTCCCTTCTGATCGCCGATGCAACTAAAACGATCCGGGGCGGAGCCTTTGTCCTGACAACACCCAAGCCCTATATTATCTATTCGCAGGTTACCATGGATGTGCTCGACCAGGTGTGCCGGGCTGAAGGTTTTACGGTTGACATTCCCTGGCAGGATCTGACCGGTGAACAAAAAAATGTAGTGCTCAACGGATCGGCAAAAATCAAGGTTCTGTTCGGCAAGCATCCGCTGGAATCGCGCCTGACCTGGACTGGCATCACTGCAAAGCCACGCGAAGAGGATTATTATAAAGGGATACTCCAGGTGATGGAAGATATCCTGGGCCGCGATCGGAATCCGAACATCATGCGGTTCGCCCGTTCCCATACCTGCCGGCAATGCGGCGGAAAGCGGCTGAATGAACAGGCACTGTCGGTGAAATTCCGGGGCAGGGATATTTCGGATTTCTCAGAAATGACTATCAAACAATTTCATTCGTTTTTCAGTGATCTCATAGCGAACGACAAAGATTCCTTCATCCTGGAACCCGTTCGCGAAGCCTTGCTCAGGCGTACAAACCTGCTGATGAAACTGGGCGCCGGTCACCTTTCGCTGAACCGGGAATCCCCTTCTCTTAATACTGGTGAAGCACAGCGCATACGCCTTGCAAATCAGGCGGCCAGCGGATTGCGGAATGTGCTGTATATTCTCGATGAACCCAGTGCGGGCCTCCACCCTTCGGAGCTCAGGCATCTGCTTGAGGTGATCCGCTCGCTCGTGAGCAGCGGCAATACGGTTATACTGGTCGACCATGACGAGCAAAGCATCCGGGAAGCGGATTGGATCATCGATATCGGTCCGGGAGCGGGTTCCGCCGGAGGGGAAATACTTTATAATGGCCCCGCAGAAAGGTTTTTCAATGAGCCTCAACTGAAGAGCCTGACCTGGCAGTATCTCACCTCAAAGAGGAATGTAGAGACGCATAAATGCGTCTCCGAGAACCAGGATGCAAGGACCGTAGAGACGCATAAATGCGTCTCCGATTGCGTCTCCGATTGCGTCTCCAATTGCGTCTCCGGAACAGAGGGCGGGAGCCTTTCGGTATTTACGGCAGAGCACGCAATCAAAAATAATCTACAGGATATTTCACCCCGCTTTTTAGCAAATGCATTAAATGTAATCACCGGCGTTTCGGGAAGCGGAAAGACAAGCCTGGTGAATTTCCTGATTGAAAACACCATCAGGCAAAAAACTGGCGGAACGGAGATTTTCAATAAACTCATCCATATTGATTCCACACCGATCGGGCGAACGCCTAAAAGCAATCCGGCAACGTATACGGGCTTGTCGGATCATGTACGCGACCTGCTGGCATCGTTGCCCGAATCACATCAAAGGGGTTATAAGAAAGGGCAGTTTTCTTTTGTGGTGAAAGGCGGACGCTGTGAAAGCTGCGGCGGTGCCGGTGTTCAGCAAATCGGGATGCATTTTCTCGGGAATGTTGAGGTGGTTTGCGATGTATGCGAAGGCAAACGGTTTACTGATGAAACGCTTGAAATAAAATATCAGGGACTTAACATATTCAATATACTGGAACTGACTGTTGATGAAGCCCGTCTCTTTTTTGAGGGACAGAAAAAAATAACGGCCATAGCCGGAATCCTTTCCGAGCTGGGCCTGGGTTATCTTAAGCTCGGGCAACCTTCCACAACGCTATCCGGAGGTGAAGCTCAGCGTGTAAAACTGGCAACCGAACTTTCGCGCCCGGCAACCGGCCAAACCATTTATATTCTGGATGAACCCACAACCGGTTTGCACATGGCTGACGTGGAAACACTGCTGAAAGCATTGAAAAAGCTGATTGGCAAAGGCCACACATTGCTTTGCATCGAACACGATCCTTCTTTCATTCTGCAGTCAGACTGGATGGTTGACCTGGGTCCCGGAAGTGCCGGCGAAGGCGGTACCATTGTTGCAGAAGGTTTTGTACAGGAACTGACCGATCACCCGGAATCGCTGACGTCGGCTGAACTCAGAAAATATTTATCACGGGATGCGTCGGTAACCAGAACTTTAAATCGTCCATGCAGCCAGGAAACCATTGACGCTCCCATCCGGTTAACCGGAGTAGAAACCAACAACCTTAAAAATATTGACGTATCCTTTCCTGTTGATGCTATTACAGCAGTGACCGGGGTTTCAGGCAGCGGAAAATCATCCCTGGTTTATGGAACCCTTTACGCTGAAAGCCAGCGGAGATTCCTCGAAGGGATGTCCTCCTACAGCAGGCAATTCCAGGCAAAAGCAGGAACCCCGGTACTAAGGGAAAGCCATGGATTGGTTCCAGCGATCTCATTGCAGAAAAAGAATCCCGTAAAAAATCCGCGATCCACAATTGCCACGTATACCGGGCTGTTTGATGTATACCGATTACTTTTCAGCAGACTGGCAAAACCCGGACCTGATGGAATACGTCCATTATCGGCTGCATTCTCCTTTAACAGCGAAGAAGGTGCCTGCCCGGTTTGTAAAGGGTTGGGCAGCCTCAGGGTTTGTGACGCGGACAGACTGGTTACCCATCCCGGAAAGCCGCTGCTTGCGGGAGCCCTGGATGGCAGTAAGACCGGACGTTTTTACGGAGAGCCATACGGTCAATATATCGCTGCACTGATGACGGCCGCGGCCAAATACGATATAGATTATACCCTTCCATACCGGGACCTGGACAGTAACGCGAAAAGAATTGCGATGCACGGATGCGGGGAAGAGGTCTTCGATGTGGATTGGAAATACAAACGCGGTGCACACGAAGGCGTTCATCAATTGAAAACCACCTGGCCCGGTTTCCTGCAACTGGTTGAAACTGAATATATCCGAAAACATGCCGATGCCCGGGGCGAAGCCATGCTGGATTTAATGAAGGGCGTAGAATGTGGGAACTGCCATGGTCTCCGGCTCAAACCGGAAATGCTTCAATATACCATCAATGAGCTGCACATCGGACAGGTTACCGGATGGTCGGCCGAAGAGGCAATACAATGGTTTTCTATTTTTTTCAACGGCACATTCGATAGTGAGCTGGAAAAACAGGTTGCGGCGGCTTTCCGGGAAAGTATCTCCGGTCGACTTGATGCTTTGCAGAAAGCAGGTTTAGGATATATCTCCACCAACCGGATCGTGGGAACCCTTTCCGGAGGCGAGTTTCAGCGGTTGCAGCTTGCTGGTCTGGTAAGGGCACCGCTAACCGGTGTTGCCTATATACTGGATGAACCCTCTTTCGGGTTACATCCCAAAGATACCCGCCGTATCAGTGACCTGATTGTTAGTCTGAACCAGC
>JAPLDV010000358.1 GCA_026391235.1 Bacteroidia bacterium
TTGGCTTTCCCAAGCATAGCCAAAGCAGCACCGCGGGTAACACGGCCAATATCTGCCGAGCTGTACGAAACCGGTAACCCGGCAGCCGCATCCGACAAGTCTTTCTCAATCTGCAGATAAATATCCGCTACTTCGCTCAGCGGCACATGGATGGTTTCGTGAGTAAGTTGCGGCAGTAGTTTCAGAGGTACCTTTCCAAAAACATTCACCAGGTTGAAGTAACTATAAGCCCGGATAAACTTTGCCTCTCCTAAGAACCGTTCCTTTAGTGGCATGGAATCCATCGGAACTGAAGGAACGTTGGCTATAACATTGTTGGCACGGGCAATGGCTTCATAAACAAAACTCCAGTAATTACTGACAAATCCATTATTGGCATCGGTAGTAAATTCATCGATATACTTAATCTCAGCCTGATCACCCGGATTACCTCCTTTTACCGCATCATCGGAAGCCACATCCCCAAACACCCACAAAGCATTGTCAGGGTTACTGAAAGCTATGGCATTATACACGCCGTTCAGGGCCTGAACAGCCTGTTTGTCATTCTGGTAAAACGTGGCTGAAGAAAAAGTACCCTTAAGATCTTCAGTCAGAAAATCTTTACAGGCACTCAGCATAGTCAGGGTTACACCCATTATCAGGATAACCTTGAAATTTTTGAAGTTCTTTTTCATTGCCTGATATGATTAAAATGTGATGTCGATTCCAAACATAATAGCCATTGCCGATGGGTAGGTTCCCCAGTCGATACCGGAGGCGCGATCGCCTTCACCTTTAGAGTTATCGCTGACCGTCATTTCCGGATCAAGTCCGGAATATTTTGTCAGCGTAAACAGGTTGGTCCCGGATGCATAAAACCTCACCTGTGTTAATCCGATAATTTTGAGCGTTTTCTCCGGGATGGAATATCCTATCTGAAGATTTTTCAGCCTCAGGTAAGAGCCATCTTCCAGAAATCTTGATGAGGGACGAGCGTTGTTCGATTTGGATGTCCATGATGCCCTCGGCTGTGTGTTTGATGTGCCTTCGCCGGTCCATCGTTCATCAAAATAGCGCTGTGTAACGGTAAAACCGCGGTAAAAGCCTTCAATATCCTGGTTTACCTGCACATAGATCTTGTTGCCATAAGCACCCTGGAAGAACAAGCTAAAATCGAAATTTTTATAATTTGCCGTCAGGTTAATCCCGGCTATCAGTTTTGGGATGGCACTCCCCATGTGCACCCTGTCGTTATTATCGATATACCCGTTACCATCCTGATCTTTGAATTTTACATCTCCGGGTTTAATGTTGTCGCCCTGGAAGGCCGAGAGTAAAATATCCGTTTCATTCTGGAAAATGCCATCCATTTCGAGAAGGTAGAATGAGCCGATGGGCTGTCCTGTCTCGGTTTGGGTGGCGTATATACCTGAATCAACCCTTCCTCCGAAAAGCGGTGCATCCAGTTTGAGCACTTCGTTATGCAGGAAGGTAAGGTTTCCACCAATGGAATAGTTCCAATCCTGTTTTGAATGCCGGTAAATGGCTTCAAGTTCAATACCCGTATTCAATACCGAACCGCTGTTGATCCAGGCGGATTCGGCATATCCCGTGGATGGAGGATTAGGTGCTTTTACCAGCATGTTTTCGGTGACTTTATAAAAGTAATCGAGGGAAAAGGCAAATGCACCTTTCCAAAGCTCGGCATCCACTCCCGCATTATACTGATAACTGGTTTCCCACTTCAGGTCGGTGTTGCCGAGAGCTGTTTGTGCATAACCGCTGTTTGATAGATTACCAAAAGGATAATTAAAATAGGGAGAGATCCTGTCGCTGGCCGCATAGAGGCCTATTTCCTGGTTTCCGATGGCCCCATACCCCGCCCGCAGTTTAAGGTTATTGAGCCAGTCAACACCCTGAAGGAACTTTTCCTGCTTCAGCACCCAACCGCCTGAAAGTGAATAGAAAGTTCCCCATTTGTTATTTCCCGTAAATCTTGAAGAACCATCGCGGCGCAGAGTGCCCGACACATAGTATTTTCCTTTGTAATCATAATTGGCCCTGCCGAAAAATGATGCCAGCGATGAAGCATACTCGCTCTGGCTACTTATTTTAATACCCAGTCCGTTCCCAATGTAAATAAGTTCTTTTTGCTCAACAGGAAAATCCATGTCGCTGGCATACAGTGCTTTGCCACCGTTCTTAATGGCCTCAAACCCCACCAAAGCTGAAAAAGTATGCGATTTCCCGAAAGTGGTTTCGTAATTCAGCAGGTTATTCACGGTCCAGTTGGCGACACGTTCAGTACCGATACTCAAACCGTTTTTTGCATTAATACGGTCGAGGGTACCCCAGGTTGGGCTGAACTTGCGGCTGTATGAATTCCGGTAATCCATCCCCAGGTTGGTCGTAAATTTCAGTTTATCGGTAATTTTGGCAGTGAAAAAGGCCTTTCCCAGGTAGCTGTCGTCCTTGCGGTTATTGTCGTTTAAAGCGCTCATGCCGATGGGATTATATCCATCACCGAGGAATGAATCATATTTCTGTCCCCCGAAGTATTCCGCAGGGCGGTCAACAAAAGTTCCATTTGCAAACCGAATGGGAATGGCCGGATTACGGAAGAAAGCATATCTTATTACACTTCCGCCGTTGCCGCCATACCCGTCGCCTGAGCTTCCAATGATATCATTACTGGAAAGCCCGGCCAGCATGCTCATCCCCGCACTAAGCCATTTATTCACTTCGGTATTCACGGCAAGCCTGACGGTGCCGCGAGTATATCCGGTTCCTTTAATAATACCTTTTTGATCGAATAGTGAGGTGGATAGCAGGTAATTGGTCGATTCATTCCCTCCGGAAAAGGAGAGTTCATGGGAATTGACCGGAGCAACCCGGAGCAGTTCTTTCACATAGTTTACATTATCGAACTTTGCGGCATCTTCAGCGGTAATGAGGCCGCGCTGCAAACCTTCGGGCAGAAGGGCATTGTCGTTGGTAGCGGCTTCGTTATAAATAGTTACGTAATCGGTGGTATTTACCATTTTAGTGAGCCGGGTAGCTTTCTGGAAGCCAGTTTGGCCGCGGTAGGTGACCCTGGTGGCACCCTTGGTGCCTTTCTTGGTAGTAACCAGCACTACTCCGTTATTGGCGCGGGATCCATATATAGCCGCTGCCGAAGCATCTTTAAGTACCGTGATATTTTCAATGTCGCCCGGCGACAGAATTCTAAGCGCATCCACCGTGGGTATCCCATCGACGATATAGAGCGGGTCGTTGCTCGAATTGATGGAACCGGCTCCCCGGATCCGAACCGAGACTCCTTCGCCGGGAGCGCCGGTGTTTTGGGTCACCTGAACTCCGGCTGCACGGCCCTGCAACGACTGAGCAACATCTGCCAACGGCAATTTGGTGAGTTCCCTGTTATTTACAGAGGTAACTGCCCCCAGAACATTCCGCTTCTTGACTGATCCGTATCCAATCACTACCAGCTCTTCAAGTGCATATTGCTCCTGTATGAGCTTAATATCAATCACCGTGCGGCGGCCCGGAATTTCTTCCATCGGTGTATATCCGACATAAGAATACACAATTATCGATGCATCAGTGAGTTGATTCGATGCCAGTCGGTATTTCCCGTTGACATCCGTTGTGGTTCCCGATTGGGTTCCTTTAATCAGAACCGTAACACCGATAAGGGTTTCACCGGTTTTGGCATCGCTAACCGTTCCTTCAACCGTGCGCTGAGCAAAAAGCGACATGGACAAAGGGAGTATCAGCAAAAGGATTAACAGTTTTTTCATTTTTTCAGTTATTTATAGGCTATTACTGCATTACCGGCTTTGATTTTTGATCCATCGTTCTTCAGTTGCGTTCCTGCCGGCAGCACTACGATAAGCGCTGCTTCGCCGGCGGGCAGACTGATACTTACATTCCCGCGTTTTCCTTTTGCCAGGTATCTTTTGGAGATGGTATCAAACAAGTCGATGCTGATATCTGACGGATAGGATACGGTTTTGACTTCTTTATAGGGATTATAGTAAAGATATACCGGGTATGTATTATCTGCATAGAAATCGGTGGCATTGCAATTCAGCGCCAGAATTCCTTCAACAGCGGTTGTACTGACAATAGCTCCGAAAACGCCGGCAATGGATGTGCTATACAGGCTGAACATGGATTCCGGTGGTTGACCGGCAACCCATTTTGGCCCATCGCCAATGGCAACCGGAGAGATGCCATTCAAAGCGGGATTGTTCATGTCATCGGTTTTCCGCAGGCCTTCGTAGCCTATAATTCCACTGGTCAGATCTTTAAGCTGCGGCAGCCACTGGTTCTTTTCGCCAATCTGGTCAGGGTAGAACAGTCGCGATGCATTGACCGCGTTCAGCATATATTTCCCGATGGCACGGGCATATTGAGGTTCATATTTTACCAGCGGTACCAATGGCCAGGCCATAGCTACCGAATTCATAAAGAATGCATAACCGCCTCCATCGGTGATGCTCCCCTGCAGACCGTATACATCGTAATCGCCCCATTTTTCAGCAATTACGCCCCATCCATAACGGCCATCTTTCGACTGGCAACCATCGAATATCTGGTTTAGCAAACGTGTTATATCATAGGAAGTTCCGTTCTCTGCATTCAGTCGCGCGGCTGTGTAAGCTCCAAACGGAAGCAGAATTTCATAAAACCGGCTCTCTTTTTGGTTCAGTAAGGATTCAGTTGCGTTTTTAGCAGCTTTGAGGTAGCGCCCATCCCCGAATTTGTACCAGGCCGAGAGCAAAACATAAGCGTGTCCTCCTGCTGCATCTTGTTGCCAGGGAATATGGTTACGCATACCGGTCATCCGGGCATAATCAAAATAGGAGTAATCGAAGTTCCCGCTCAGAACCGTGACATGTTCCACTTTGTATCGCTGTTGAAATAGTTTTGAGCCATCTTAACGAAATTGAATCCGTTCTGATTTGTTTTGTCGATGCCAAGCAGGCCTGCACTTACAAGTGAATTAAGCGAAGTAAGCGCTTCGTGAAATTCTCCGTTGTTTATCCCGGGTCCCTGGCGTACGTCACCAATAACCGTATAGAGCCCAAAAGTCACCTGATCAAAATTCCGCATTGAACTGTCGAGCCAGATCAGTGGTCCGTATGAAGCCTTCTGGTTGAAATTGAAAACCAGGCTGTCGAACCGGATAGCTTTTTTCTTCCAGTCAATGATTTTCAATGGCTGCGGCAACTCTGGCATCTGATCAATGCGTAGCAAGGAGGTCTGAGCTACAGGTACGCTTGTTTGCTGTGTACAGGACAATAATATCGTCAGCAGGACCAGAACCGGTATTATGAAACTTCTTTTGTTCATTTTTCTTCAGAATAGGAGTGTTTCATAATGTTCCTTGCCAGCGGAATTGACAGCACCTGTACCAGGGCAACAATGATGAGGGAGTAGCGGAGGGCAAAAGTTTCCGAAACGTACAACGCCAGGAAGATGAACAATCCTAATCCTATCACTCTGCCGGTATAAAGGCCAAACTCGTGATTCAGGATATACGCATATTGATTCCGGTTTTCACGTTTCGAAACCACATCAATCACCTTCATCATAATGGGATAATAGGCCAGATCGTGCAGGGGCTGGAAAAACACCTTGCATAAAACAAATACCATAACCCCGGTCATCGACAGTTCAATGCCGTTAAAGATTGTCCCGATC
>JAPLDV010000244.1 GCA_026391235.1 Bacteroidia bacterium
CAGGATTCTCTTATTAATTACCACTAGATTTATCTAGTGGATTGAAAATCAATGTAATAAATGGGCTTTAGCCCAAATTTCGCAACATTTTAATTCTGATAAAATTAGCACATTAGCACATTAGCACATTGGCACATTGGCACATTGGCACATTGGCACATTGGCACATTGGCACATTGGCACATTGGCACATTGGCACATTGATTCATTGGCACATCAACAAATTGGCACATTATGAAACGATCTCTGTATCTCCCGCTTCTCCTTCTTTTCGGGGCAAGTAGTGTATCTGCGCAATCCGGAGTTGATTTTCCGGGTAATAAAACTACCTGGAAAGGATTCACGCGTTATGATTTTCAGTTCCAGGGACGGGATTGCCGGGTGGTTTGTCCGGATAAGCCGGCCGAAAGTAATCCCTGGGTCTGGAACGCCCGGTTTCCCGACTGGCACACTGACATCGACAGCATCCTGCTTGCGGAAGGTTTTTATGTCACCTATATCAATACCGATGAACTGATCGGCAGCCCAAAAGCCGTTGCAGTGTGGAACGAGTATTATAACTACCTGATTTCGACTCATAAATTTTACTCAAAAGTTGCGCTGGAGGGAGTCAGCCGGGGAGGATTGTACGTGTACAATTTTGCCAAAAAGTATCCATGGCGGATCAGCTGCATTTACGCCGAAGCCCCGGTCTGCGATTTCAAAACCTGGCCGGGTGCCTTCACCGGAGGAAAGCGCAGCGACTCCGACTGGAACCTCATCAAAGAAATGTACGGGTTTAAAGATGATGCAGAAGCATTGGCCTACCTGGATAATCCGATCGACAACCTCGATGCGCTGGCAAAAGCCAAAGTGCCTATCCTTCACATGATTGGCCTCCACGATGTAGTGGTACCGCCGGAGCTTAACACATTTGTGCTGGCCGACCGGTACGTGAAACTGGGCGGAATGGCCACTATTGTTCCCAGTACCAGGGGAATACAGGAATCTGAAGGTCACCATTTTCCAATCGAGACACCGCGGCTCGTGGCAGATTTCATTAAATATAACACCCCGGCATTCAAAACAAAACCGGATCCGGCTGCTTTCCACCAATACCGGGCGGGAATCGGAACCAGCCTCGAAAAGTTCCGTTCACAAAAAACCGGCCGGGTGGCCTATCTGGGAGGATCAATAACCTGGGGCGACGGATGGCGGAACCTCGTGTGCGATTACCTGCAAAAGGAGTTTCCGGATACCCGGTTCGATTTCATCAATGCCGGCGTACCCTCCATGGGCTCCACACCCGGTGCTTTCCGCCTGGAAAAAGATGTGTTGTCCAAAGGTCAGGTGGATCTCCTGTTCGTTGAAGCCGCCGTGAATGACCGCACCAACCTTTTCAGCAACCAGGAACAGGTGCGTGCCATGGAAGGTATCGTGAGGCACGCCCTCGCTTCCAATCCCGGCATGGATATCGTTTTCATGTACTTCGTCGATCCTGAAAAAATGGAAGATTATCATAAAGGAATCATCCCCGGGGAAATCGTAAACCATGAATCCGTTGCACATCATTATAATATTCCCTCGATCAATCTCGCCAGGGAAGTCACCAACCGGATCGATAACGGCGAATTTTCATGGGAACAAGACTTCAGGGATCTGCATCCGTCACCCTTCGGTCACGCATTGTACTACCGTTCCATCAAAGCGATGATAGACAACGTTAAGAACGTGAAGAATGTAAAGAATGTAAAGAATGTTAAGGACGTGAAGAACGTGAAGAACGTGAAGAATGTTAAGAACGTTAAGGACGTGAAGGACGTGAAGGACGTGAAGAACGTGGAGAAGGTGGATGAGGGATGTTATGATAAGGGGTGTTTATTGGAAGTTGGCAAGGCAGCAATCAATAAAGGGTGGAGATTGGATCCGGATTGGAAGCCGTCGGACCAGAAAGGCACAAGGGAGGATTATACTGATGTTCCTATGCTCATCGGGGAAGTTCCCGGGAAGATTTTATCATACAGTTTCTCAGGCAGGGCCGTGGGTATAGCGGTTGCTTCGGGTCCGGATGCCGGGATCATTGAATACCGGGTCGATCGGTCGGCCTGGCAGAAAAAAGATCTTTTCACCCCATGGAGCAGTTCATTGCACCTTCCCTGGTTCTTTACCCTCAATGATAATCTGAAACCCGGAAACCATAAACTGGAGATCCGGCTGACCCCTGAAAAAAATCCTGACAGCAAGGGTACCGTTTGCCGGATCCGCTATTTCTACCTGAATAAATAATTAATCAGATCCGGGCTTGGCACATTGGCACATTGGCACATTGGCATTACAACCCTTCTGCACTTCAGCTAAACTCACCTTTTTTTCGTTCTCCGTGGTTCTCTGAGAAACTCTGTGTAATTTTACCACAATAAACCAGACTAAACCTTTTCAATCATGTCGCCCAAACACAAACACCTATCGCTTCTGGTAACAATGGTAACGATTTTACTCACTGCTTCCTGCACAACCAACAAGAATGAAACCGTCCGCCTTTCTGCCCTCGACCTCACCGGCACCCGCCAGGGCTGGGGAAAGGTGCAGATCGATAAGTCGGTAACCGGCAAAGAGTTATCCATTGCCGGCAAGAAATATCAATTTGGTGTCGGAACGCATGCCGCCAGTACCATCCGACTACAGCTAAAAAGAAAAACCGTTCGTTTTCAGGCAGAGGTGGGTGTCGATGATCAGGCGCTGAACACCCAGGGATCGATCGTTTTCCGAATTACGGGGGATGGGAAGACTCTTTGGGAGTCTCCGGTTATGAAGGCAGGTGCCGCTTCAGTGCCGATCGATCTGGAGATCAATAAGGTGAAAGAGCTGATCCTGATGGTTACCGATGCCGGCGACGGTGCTGATTATGACCATGCGGATTGGGCGCTGGCTCAGTTTACCGGCAATGTTAGACAAATCACGATGTGGAAACCTCCGGTGGAAACGGCGATCATACTGACACCCAAACCCGGGCCGAAACCACGGATCAACGGAACGAAAATCTTTGGAGTCAGGCCGGGAAGTCCTTTTCTGTTTAAGATTCCTGCTACCGGCACTAAACCCCTGAAATACGAAGTTTTGAACCTGCCTGAAGGGCTTAAGGTAAACGTCAATACCGGGGTCATCTCCGGCTCGATCCACGTTGAAGGCATGTATATGACCACCTTCAGGGTATCAAATAAGATGGGAACCGCTGAAAGGGCATTTAAAATAGTTTGCGGCAAAACCCTTGGACTGACGCCGCAGATGGGCTGGAACAGCTGGTATGTCTGGGAGAACCACGTTACCGACAAAATCATGCGTGATGCAGCCGATGCAATGGTTTCCACCGGCATGATCGATCATGGATATATGTACGTCAACATCGACGATTGCTGGTCGGTGAAGCCCGGCTCCGATAATCCCGAGATCACTGGTACACCGCGTGATTCAGCAGGAAATATCAATATCAACAAGCGTTTTCCGGATATGAAAGCCATGACCGGTTATATCCATTCCAAAGGTTTGCTGGCGGGTACCTACACATCCCCCGGACCTTTTACCTGTGCCGGCCATGTGAGTGCTTATG
>JAPLDV010000504.1 GCA_026391235.1 Bacteroidia bacterium
TATCTATCCGGACCGGGAATCCGCCTCGATCGGTCGGCTGGTGCTGGAGTCGGTTACCGGTTTGAGCTGGGTGCATATCCGGTTGAATTATGACAAGGCATTCACTCCCGATGAAGAAAGTCGAATCACAGAGATCATCGCCCACCTGGAAAAGCACGAACCGGTCCAATATGTTCTGGGCGAAACCGAGTTTTACGGACTTAAGCTGAAAGTACGGCCGGGGGTGCTAATCCCAAGGGGGGAGACGGAGGAGTTGGTGGAATGGATTGTTAAATGTCGTGGTTCGGGAAGGGGTCCCCGCCCCACGCTTTCGCGGGGGCAGGCCTTTCGCCGGGATGACAGAGAAGGGTTTGGTGGTAAGGGAGGGGGTCCCGGCCTTCGCCGGGATGACAAGGTCTTACCGTTAAGGGTGCTGGATATTGGTTGCGGCAGTGGTGCGATTGCGATTGTTTTGGCGAAATATTTACCGGATGCTGAGGTGGTTGCTGTCGATATTTCGAAGGAGGCTTTACAATTGACAAATGAAAATGCGATCCTGAACGGCCTCGGTGTAGAGACGCATAATTATGCGTCTCTACGAACGTTCTTCTTCGACATTCTTTCCCCACAGGGCACTTGTCATCCCGGCGAAGGCCGGGACCCCGTCACGCTATCAGAGAGTTTTACAAGCCGAAACCACTTTTTCCGGGATGATTTTCCGTTGCAGGATTTCGCGGTCAGGGACGGGGTCCCGGCCTTCGCCGGGATGACAAGTGCTCCTGCGGTATATGATATAATTGTTTCAAACCCTCCCTACGTGCCACACGGCGAGATGACCGCGATGGACCTTCATGTGATTGAATATGAGCCGAAAACGGCACTCTTTGTTCCAGACAATGACCCGCTGATTTTTTACAGGGCTATTGCGGAGTTTGCCGCGTCACATCTGACCCCTGGAGGCCAGGTATTCGTAGAAATTCACGACCGGCTGGGGCAGGAAACATTCGATGTATTCCGTAAATGGTTTTTAAATGTCGACCTTCGTAAAGATATTCATGGTAAGGACCGTATGATTCGCGCATCCAATGGATAAAAAACAGGCACTCAGCAGAGCAATGGCCCTGTGTTCCCAGAAAGAATACAATGAGGCCGAAGTTCGGAATAAATTGAAATTCTGGGGAGCAGACCCCAATGACATCGATCCGATTATCGAGGAATTGATCAAGGAGAAGTTTATCGACGATTTAAGATTTGCTATTGCATTTGTAAGAGATAAGGTCCGCCTTAATCAATGGGGCAGGATCAAGATCCGGTATATGCTTTCAATGGAAAGAGTAAAGCATTCTATTATTGATCAGGCACTTGTAGAGATAGATGAGGATCTTTATGCCGAAACGTTGAAGGAACTTCTGCAAAAAAAAGCCCGGGAACTGAAAAGCGAATCCAATCCATACAACAAAAAGCAGAAACTCATCAAATTTGCCCAGGGACGGGGGTTTGAGGTCGACCTGGTACTCAGGCTGCTAAAGGAATTGACGTGAGGGAGTTAAGGACGTTAAGGACGTTAAGGGCGTTAAGAACGTTAAGAACGTTAAGAGAGTTAAGAACGTTAAGGGCGTTAAGGGGGTTAAGGGGGTTAAGAAAGTTAAGAATAGGGACGTTCTGACTAACCCCGGACTTCAGTCCGGGGGCGACAACCGACAACCGATAACCGACAACCGATAACCGATAACCGATAACCGACAACAATAAATCTATGAAAAAGCTGCTCCTCTTTATCGCCATCTGCATCTTGCCAGCGTTCCAGCTGCTCCATGCCCAGAAACAAACCATCGACCTCTCCGGTTCCTGGGGCTTCCAGCTCGACCCGAACGATTTTGAGCGTGCCTTCGAAAACAGCGGCGCCCACAAAGATTTGCTGCTCGATAAAGTCAGTCTGCCCGGCACTACCGATTCCAATCACAAGGGGATCAAAACCACCAACAAGCCCATCAACCGGTTATCCAGATATTATGAATACGTGGGTCCGGCCTGGTATCAGAAGGATATACTCATTCCGGAAGATTGGAAGGATAAATCCATTCAGCTTTTTTTCGAACGGATACTCTGGATCAGCTCTGTTTATGTGGATGGCAAACTGGCCGGAAACGAAAAGAGTTTCAGTACCCCTCACAAATACGACCTGACCTCTGTACTGACTCCCGGCAGGCACCGCCTGACGGTTTGCGTCGATAACCGCGTGCCACCGGAATTCGACCGATGGAGCCATGCCTTCAGCGAATATACCCAGACCTGCTGGAACGGAATAGTCGGCAAAATGGAGTTGCGTGCGTTTAACCCCATACACTTCAAAAGTATCCAGGTGTATCCCGATGTTGACACAAGGCGTGTCAGAGTGAAGTGTACGCTGGCCAATCAAACCGGAAGGGAAGTGGCTGGCACGGTCTTCCTCTCGGCAAAAGCTGTTAATACAGAAATGAATCACCAGACTCCGGAGTTCACGATTGCCTTTGCGGGTTCCGGTGAGCAAATCATGGCCGAAGTTGAACTCGAAATGGGTCCGGCTGCTCAGCTGTGGGATGATTTCTCCCCCGCCTTGTATGAACTGACCGCTTACCTGGCTGGCACTGCAAACCGCAAGACCATTGGAGATGCGCGCAGCATCACCTTCGGAATGAGGGAGATCGGTTCGGATGGTGCCCAATTTACCCTCAACAACCGGAAGATCTTCTTACGGGGAACGCTGGAATGTGCCGTTTTTCCGCTCACCGGGTATCCTGATATGACTGTCGACGGATGGCTGAAAATCTGCAAAACAGTAAAGGAATAGTATCCGTCCGGCGTACTGCATCTTGCAGATGATTTTCCGGTGATATAGATTGCCGGGTTTTGCCAGGGGATTGCTTACCCCAACG
>JAPLDV010000545.1 GCA_026391235.1 Bacteroidia bacterium
CACCGAGGCAATTGAATACGTCCCCTCGGGGGATGACAGGTGCTGCTGAGGGCATTAGTGGTAAGGGAAGCGGTTCCCGCCTCCGCGGGAATGACAAGGTCGCGGGGGGGGGGAAATGGGTGTGGGTGTGGGTGTGAGTGTGGGTGGTGAGTTATCTGTTTTGATGTTCCGTTCCAAAACGGCTAATACTCTACATTGAGCAACCAAAGGGTAAATAAAAAAATCTTTCAAAATATTTGGAAATCCGGAATCAATACTATTATCTTTGTGCTATACAACTTGTATTATACTTTATGAAAAATAAAAAAGAACTATCAGAACAACTGCTTGAAGCCTGGGAAGAGACCCACAAAAAGGGCCAGCTGACCCTGTGGATCTTCCTGGCTTTGCGCGACGGGCCGAAGTATGTCAGTGAAATCAAGGCATTTATCGAGTCCAACACCAGTCAAACGATCATCTGCGAAGAGCAGAGCCTCTACCGTGCGCTCCGGAAATTTCAGCTGGTGGAGATGACAGGCTTCAACCCGGGCAAAGGCGACGGAGGCCCCGACCGCAAGTATTACTACATCACTCCGATGGGGGAAGACATCCTCGACCGGTTTATTGAACGTAATATCCGGTTATTTTTCAGGCCGGAAATCGAAAACCTGATGAACAGAAAACAACTCAAAAAATCCTTATTATGAAAATTCTAACAAAACAACTCGCCACTTTTGCAATTCTGATGGCCGTTTACACACTTGCTTTCCGGATCGTGCTAAGTTACTGCATAGGGCATTCGGCCTGGGTAATTCTGGGACTCTCCTCATTGGTTTACTTCGCGGTTATTTTTTTCACGGCTTTTTTTCTTGGGAAGTCGGATTCTCAGGACAACCCATTCTTCGACCTTGGGCTCCGCTTCCATGTAACCTCCTACCTGATCTGGGCAGCCGTGTCATTCGGTTGGTTCTATTTTGGATATCCACATCATTACGAGCACGTTACGGATATTTTACATATCCTGATCTACTGGGGGTTTATCCTGGTGTTGCATACGGTTATCTTCCTGATCACCAGGAAGGATACGATCCGCGGAATCCGGAAGGATGAGATATTCTAGCTCCGCTAACTATGCTCCGCTTCGCTCCGCTAACTATGCTCGCTTCGCTCGCTAATTAATAATTAGCGCGAAGCGCATATTTAGTGAGCGCAGCGAACCAATTAGCGCGAAGCGCATAATAAGGGAGCGCAGCGAACCAATTAGCGCGAAGCGCATAATAAGTGAGCGCAGCGAACCAATTAGCGCGAAGCGCATAATTAGCGAAGCGCAGCGGAGCATACCACCACCGTCTGATCCATCTTCCCACTCGTCGCGGGCCATTGTGATAGTGCCGGATCAGGATCTCCGGTCATAATATGATATTCGAAATCGCCCGTTATCTGCGAGGCCGGAATGAAGGCTTTATACACGCCATTTCTAACCCGTTTGAACGGAACATTGTTATAATTTGGGTTGCCCAGCGGCCGGAAATCCAACAGGGCATCGATTGGGGTAAAGCCATAAACGATCATCGTAATTTCAAGGTTTTCCCCTTGCTCCAGAATAGTTCTCACAGTTGGCACCATCAATTTCTTGATCCTGAGCAGGTCAGATGACGGCAATGCCTCAGGCGGAAGCTTCCTTCCAATCAGCTTTTCGATCCGTGCAGCATGTCCGTCAACATTATAGGTTAACAGGTGCTGCTCCCAGTTGGCTATAGTTCCCAGGTCGCCCGGAGTGGAGGCATAGGCAAGTAAATATCCCAGAGCTTCATTGATAACTTCTATCAATTTAATACGCTGACTGATAAACTGATCCGCATAAGATGCGGCTTCTGTTTGCGGAGATTTCTCCAGTTTTTTCAAAAGTTTTTCTGTTTCTCCGAGTGCACAGGCGAATTTCCCGAATGCCCGGTGATATCGGAAAAAGTTAAGCCAGTAATCGAACCGTTCAAGGTTACCGGCACCTTTGACTTTCCCCCTCCAGGATTCGATCCGGTCGACAAAGGCATAATCGGGAGCCCGTTGTTCCCAGGAAAGGGTGTCGATAATCACACCGCCCGGACCGGTCCAGTCGCCCTGGCGCGGCAGCATGTTTTTCTTCCCACCTCCCTTATTGATAGATACCTCCTGGCCATCGAGGCTGGTCAGCATTTTCGCCATGGAATCGGCCACCCCACTGCCAAACTGGGCCAGAGCCCAATCGGCATAGAAATCGTCGACGGGGAGGTCGCGGGTAATGCGGAGGAAGTTGGAGTCGGCCTCAAGAATCGTGACGCGTGACGCGTGATGCGTGACGCGGAAGACAGAGTCCGTCACGTCTTCGGGGTCCCGTGTCACGCGTTTCGCGTCACGTTTCACGTTTTCGGGGTTCCGTGTCACGCGTTTCGCGTCACGCGTTTCGATCTCCCACCCCGCCTGCGCCAGCGCACTGACGGTAGTCTGCAACGTCTTCGTACGCCAGTGTATCCCGATCAATCCGCTGCAGCCGTAAGCAAGGGCATCAGCAGCGTCGGCGCGCATGCGCCCGGCCCAGAGCTGCATGCTGGTGAGCGCCGGATCATCTTCCATCCAGGGAATCGCCCATAATGGACGGCCGGTGACCTTTGCAAAACCCGGATCAACGGGAGTGAACCC
>JAPLDV010000762.1 GCA_026391235.1 Bacteroidia bacterium
TGATTCAACACCTTTTAATTGTGATCCGGGTTCAGCAGCAAAACTGCCCATGGTCAGCGTGAGGATTGCAAGGATCGCCCAAAATGATCTTTTCATACTATTCTTTTAATTGCTTGATTTTTCAAATCCATAAAACAAAAGCCATATATATAGATAATTAAATATGATCACAAATCATGCCAGATTCTAAAACTCCGGTACACTGGAAATGTTGTCACGGGTTTTATTTTTTTGCCGTATAATCCTGAAACAGCAATTGAACCTGGGGATCGAGCCTCACCTGACTGACCGGAAAATCGGCCGGCAGGATGATATGGACCTTTTTTTCCTGGACCGGGACCTGATAAAAAACGGATTTCCATGCTGTTGGGTCAGCTGCTGACGCTGCCATACCAATTTCCACCGGCAAAAAGAATATGAAATCTGCCTGGGTTTGCATCTGTTCAATATCCAATTCAACCTGTCGCTTTTCTGTGTTATTCTTCCAGGACCATTTAATTACAGGCTGTCCGGGAATTTCCAGCCATTGATGGAAAAATTTTTCCAGCGGGCGGCCGGAGACATCTTCCATAATTTTAACGAAATCCGCAGTCATAGCATTTTTATCCCGATAGGAAGCATAGAAATTCCGGATCCCGGCCCAGAATATCTTATCGCCAAGTTCCTGCCGCAGCATGTGTAAAACCCAGGCTCCTTTCTGATAGGAATTGGTGCTGAGCAGATCCATGTAATTTGTAATGGTAGTGTCAATCACCGGTTTATTCTTTCTTTCGTAATACCGGATGACATCCTTCCTCATGTCAGCCATGCTGGTGCTCATATTTCTGTCAACGATCATTGAATCAGCATAGTATGCTTCAAGATAGGTGGCAAATCCCTCACTGAGCCAGATATGATGCCAGTCGTTTTCAGTAACCGCATCGCCAAACCATTGATGGGCAATCTCGTGAGCCAATAAGCCCTGGATATTGTTTTTCCCGGTAACGGAGCCCTCATAATAAAATATGCATCCTGAATTTTCCATCCCGCCAAACATGGTCCTTGATTGTACGTTGGCCAGCTTTTCATAGCTGTAGGGGCCGATCAGGTCCTGGTAAAAGGTGAGGATGTCAGCTGCCGCTTTATAATCGGTGAATCCGGCTTCCCGGTTGCGGGCGTATACCCAGGATTGAACAGAAATCCCTTTCGATAATCCTGCCGTTTCCCAGGCAAAATCCGCCGCACCAAAAACCATTACCTTTGTTGGAACCGGTACATCTTCCTTCCAATGAGTGACTTTCCTCCGGACCGGCAGTGTACCGGTTTCAGGGTATTCTCCGGCAAGATATCCGTTGCCAACCACGGTATACTTTTCAGGAGCCGCAACGATGAACTCCACTGTAGCTTTATCGTAAGGATGATCCACGCAAGGCAGCCAATTCCGCGCCCTGTCGGGCCAGTTGTCACCAAAGAATGTGCGGTCTCCGAATTTGTTCTTCGAAATGATCAGCCCGTCGGCAGGGATACCGGAATAATTAACTGTAAGAGAAAAGCTGCCTGGAGCTCTGATTGAATCAGGAATTTCGATTTCCACCCGGTTATTTTCATGCCGCCACGTCAATTTCTGAGTACCGGCATCTATCCGGTCGATAACCATCCCGGTGCCCTTGTTGTTTAAACCAACCAGATCAAGTGCCAGAAATTTCATTTTTCTGGCTAGGGTAAAAGTGATTTCAGCCGATCCTTCTATACGGTCAGTGCTGTCGTTCAGGAAGATACGAAAGCAGTAGTGAGTAACATCAACATCCGGGTTCCGGGGGTAACCATCTTTTGCAGCCACAGGTCGCGGAAATATGATCCAGAGGGTTAACAGGGCGACTGGAAGAGTTTTTCTGATCATGGCTAAAGTTTTTGGGACTTAAAAATAGGGAAAAACCGTTGATTAATGGCATTGTTAACCATAACCGGTCACAAAAAACAAATCCCAAATCCCAAAAAACAAATAAACTCCAAACCCCAAACTTCAAAATCCAAACCAAAGACCGCTATTATCTGAGTTTTACAAAGGCCAGAACCGGATTATCACTCTCGGTGAGAGGTTTTATCTTATCATATGTTTTGAGAAACTCTGGTGCCTTATTGATTTTAACCGCTTCGGTCAACTGTTCATTATCAATAATATAAATCAATTCATTTTCTGAAGTGCAACCAGAGGGTACACCTAAAAATGGCACTCCGTCAAAATCGTTAATCAGTTTTCCGGTTGCCTGAATAAATGAGTTGGTTTTCAGATCCAGAATAATTGTTTGAGTCTTCATATCCGATGAGTTCACCCTGATACCATAGAAAATAAAAATCTTTTCCTTTAAGGCTATCACCTTGAACAGGTTTGAGTAACCGACATAAGAATTAACAAAGTTCAGGAGCTCCTTTGATCCGATCATGGATTTAAGCTTTTTCAGGAAATAGGCTTGTTTTGATCCGAAATTTAAATAATAGCCACCAGCCAGTTTTCCTGATTTATCCAGCTCAAAGATGGTGTCCCGGTATCCGCATCCAAACCAGGTTGAATTCCCGTTGGATGTAATAAATCCATCATGAGAGTTGTCCAAAACAGGATCTTTAGGAATCAAAGGGTTATATACAACACTGCCGGAATGGTTCAACAGATAAAAATTTTCTGATGACTTTTGATTTTCAACATTAAACGGTAAAGAAGCATAGGTCAGATAGGTTGAATTATCAATCATACCAAACTGATCTGCTTTTACTGAGGTTGAAATTTCATCCTGATAAGAGCCATTTAAATCATACCGGATCATTTTGCTGGAATTTCTGTCTAAAATTACTATCAGCTTTTTATCCGGATCGATAAGAAAATCAGAAATCTGATTATACTCCCCTGGACCTTTTCCTCTCCTTTGAATCTTATAAAGAAATTTGCCCGAAACATCGAAGCAGCAGATATAATCTCCCTGAGGATCTGCTCCACTTAAAAGCAGCTAGTTATCAATACACAGAGTCTTCGGGTTGAATTCGAAATAGGTGTTATTGGGCGATTCGAGCTTGACCTAGCGGATCGAGGAAGAAATTTCCGAAAGTTTGCGCTCCGTAAAATCCATGGGGTCAACCTTGATTTCCCGGTAAGATGATGGTTTGTTAATGTCGTTCTGAGCCTGAATGGGGTGAAATCCCGAAAACAGAATCAGGCATAGCATTTGAAAAGCAATTAACTTTTTCATCTGATGGCTGGGGTTTGGTTTGATAAAATAACGACCGGGGCTAAGAGATTATTGTCTGCAAAACCCCAATTTCAAACAGTTTTAATTTTAGCACACGGGACATACAGCCTCAGTGCCTCTCTCTAGTTTTCGTCATCGGGACACCCAAAATCGAAACCAAACATTCTGGTTGAGTTGTTTCGATATCTATGAATAGTTCAGGTATCCGTTTTCTTTCGGAAGTGTATGGCAGGACTTTGTGCAAAGGACAAATGGGAGGAGCCGCGGCAGTCGGGGAGTAGAAGCGGGAGGGCTCCGAGGCCCTCCCGTACGGAATTGGCTCGCGATTAAAAGCAGGGAGGGCGCAAAGGCCCTCCCCTACACGCGTGGACCTTTGAATCTGGGTCCCGCAGGGGCGGGCCTTTGCGTCCGCCCCTTTCCCGACCAAAGGAGACTATTCGTACGGGCCGGCCTTTGCGCCGGCCCATACGGCCTTTGCGCCGGCCCATACGGCCTAGCTGATTTTGGCACCCGGGACAAATACGCTCAATGCTCATTTGAATCTGGAACTTCAGAATTCAAAACTGGTCCTCGAATCTGCTTTCGCAGGGGTGACAAGACCCCTTGTTATCCCCGCGCAGGCGGGGACCTTTTCCCCTCCCTACGGAATTATGCCGGACGCAAATATCCTGGACGCAAATACGCGTCCCTACGATATCCTGCTCCAGTCCTTAATCTCCCTCTTCTGCTTTGCCAACTGCTCAACAAGAAGCTGGTTTTCTGTCGATTCCAGCAGAGGGTCATTTTCCAGAACCTCCTGTGCTACCCGCCTGGCATGTTCCAATATTTTGGTGTCGGTGATCAGGTTTGCGATCGAAAGGTTAAAAGGAACACCGCTCTGCTGCGTGCCTTCGAGGTCGCCCGGTCCTCGGAGTTTCATATCAACCTCAGCGATCTCAAAACCGTCATTGGTCCGGGTCATTGTTTCGATCCTGGTTTTGGCCTCTTTTGATAATTTGAATCCGCTCATCAGGATGCAGTACGACTGATCGGCCCCGCGGCCAACCCGGCCCCGGAGCTGATGCAACTGACTCAAGCCAAACCTTTCGGCACTTTCAATCATCATTACCGAAGCATTCGGAACATCAACTCCCACTTCGATGACTGTTGTGGAAACCATGATCTTGGTAATCCCTTTCACGAAATAGTCCATCGCTATGACCTTCTCCTCGGGCTTCATCTGGCCATGAAGAACGGAAACGGCATATTCAGGTGCAGGAAAGGCACGGGTAATGCTCTCGTAACCATCATATAAATTCTTGAAATCCAGTTTCTCCGACTCCTGTATCAACGGATAAACAATGTAAACCTGGCGGCCCAGTGCAATCTGTTTTCTCAGAAATTCAAATACTACCAGCCGCTTGGAATCAAAATAGTGAGCCGTTTGAATAGGCTTCCGGCCTGGTGGCATTTCATCGATCACTGAGATATCCAGATCACCGTATAACGTCATGGCCAGCGTACGTGGAATCGGAGTGGCGGTCATCACCAGAATATGAGGAAGAATGCCATCGGCCTTTTCCCACAGCCTGGCGCGCTGAGCTACCCCAAACCGGTGCTGTTCGTCGATCACAACCAAACCAAGGTTTTTAAACTGAACGGTATCTTCAATCAATGCAGGTGTCCCGATCAGAATATCCAGTTCCCCTTCACGCAACTCCTCATGCAGTGATGAGCGATGGCTGGTTTTTGTTGAACCGGTCAGCAGCCTCACATGTACGGGCAGGTTGGCCAGCATCCGGGTAAAGGTCTGGAAGTGCTGCTGTGCCAGGATTTCAGTCGGCGCCATCAGGCACACCTGGTAGCCGTTATCCAGGGCGATCAGCATGCTCAGCAGGGCCACAAGCGTTTTCCCGCTGCCAACATCCCCCTGCAGCAGCCTGTTCATCTGTAATCCCGATCCGAGATCTTTGCGAATCTCCCGCATTACCTTTTTCTGAGCCCCGGTCATTTCAAACGGAAGATTTTCAGTATAAAACCGGTTGAAAAGATCGCCGATCCGAGGGAATACAAATCCTTTAATTCTCCTGTTTTTCCAGTTTTTCTGCCGTAGCAGTCCAAGCTGTATCAGAAAAAATTCCTCAAATTTCAAGCGGTAACGGACATTTTTTAAAGTTTCCTGATCTTTTGGGAAATGAATATTCAGGATAGTTTCGTTTATCCCCGGAAATTTCAGATAATTCAGCAGGGTTGAAGGAAGTGTTTCCGGGATTTTTCCGTAAACTTTCTGCAAAAGCTGATATTGCAATTTATGGATAACCCTGGAAGTCAGAAAACTACTCTTCATTTTTTCAGTAGTGGGGTAGGCGGCCTGGTAAGTATAAGGATAGGCAACCTGCTCCGCTTTGGCAGATTCCTCCATCTCAGGGTGCATTATGGAAAAATTGCCGTTAAAAAGGGCCGGTTTACCGAAAATCACATATTCAACTCCGAGTTTAATCGTTTGCTGAACCCATTTAATGCCCTGAAACCAGAGCAGTTCAATGGATCCGGTAGAGTCCTCAAAACGGGCTGATAGCCGTTGCCTCGGTCTTTTGCCAGCAAGATCCAGGGTGATGATCTTCCCGCGCAGCTGGATATAAGCCTGGTCTGAATCAATTTCGCTGACAGTATAAAACCGGGTACGATCGGTGTATTTGTAAGGATAATGCCTTACCAAATCCTCGAATGTACTTACTCCGAGCTCGTTGAACAGCATTTCGGCGCGACGTGGCCCAACACCGGGAAGAAATTTGATATCTGTTTGAAGCAACGAATCCATGGCGACGAATTTAGCAGTTATCGCCGGCTTTGTTAAATATTGTTAATAATTCAGCGTTCTTATCCTGAATAATGATTAACGGGTACTTTTGCACCCAAACCGGTTTGATTATGGAACAAATGATTTCCCTTAAGGGATTGGTAAAAAACTATTTGGTGGGAACGCAGGTCGTGGAAGCATTGCGCGGAATCGATCTGGTGATAAAAAAAGGCGAATATGTTGCCATCATGGGGCCTTCGGGGTCGGGAAAATCAACCCTGATGAATATTCTTGGTGCTTTGGATACGCCCACCAGCGGCCATTATTTTCTGAATGGCACTGATGTCAGTCAGATGGTGGATGATGAACTTGCAGTGATCAGGAATAAGGAAATTGGTTTTATTTTCCAGACATTCAACCTGTTGCTAGGGCTCTGGTTAATAATCCTGCGATCATTCTGGCCGATGAACCAACCGGTAACCTCGATTCCAAAACTTCAGTCGACATCATGAATCTCATCGGTGATATCCATGAACTAGGCAATACCATCATTGTGGTAACTCATGAAGAGGATATTGCAAAGCGTGCCCAAAGAATCATACGCCTGCTCGATGGACATGTCGAAAGCGATAAGCCAAATAGTCACCATATTAGCTAGTTGTCAACATTTTTTTCAGGCTATTGCATATTATGGGAATTAATTTACATTTGCGGAAAATTAGCCCCTAATAATTTTGAGATATGTATTGGACACTTGAATTAGCCTCCAAACTGGAAGACGCTCCCTGGCCAGCAACCAAAGATGAACTTATCGATTTTGGTATTCGCTCCGGAGCACCACTCGAAGTGATCGAAAATTTGCAGGAAATTGAAGACGAAGGTGAAATCTATGAAAGCATAGAAGACATCTGGCCTGATTACCCAAGCAAGGACGATTTCTTCTTTAATGAGGAAGAATATTAAAGACTATTTCCAGATCTTGATATCGTCGCGTGTCTTGGGCCTTTTTTCATCTAACCACTTAAATCCTTCCAAATACAAATCATTGGCTTTTAAGTCTTTAAGCGGTGTAAGCTTTGAATCCGGGTCGGTTACAAAAGAAATCCGGTCAATCTTTCCATCGGTAAAAGCAATCCGAATATTACTGCTTAATGACTTATTCTGTCCGATAATCTGCAGCCCGTCCTTCGGATAAAACAGAGATTCACCGTTTCCGATCACTTCAACTTGATGAAGCTGGTCGGATCTGAAAAATCCGGTTATTTTCTTACCCTTAATTTGGTTATACAAAGTGCTGTCTTCACGGGTTATCATATACCCTCCACCCTTCATGTCCATACGGTCAATTCCTTTCTTGCCAAGATGAATGCCCACCGTGTCGGCGGTTAACTGGTTGTTATCCTGCCATATAATAGGCTCATTGAATAATTGAATCAAACTGTCGGCAACCAGGTAATCCAATGAATCGCATCGCCCCTGGATATCTCTGCGATAAAACTGGACATGCGGGAAGGCCTGAATGCGCCGGGATTTTCTTAAGTCCTCACGGGAGGATACCAGCGTGTCGGAATGAAGGAATAGGCTATCTTTTTCACCTCCCATGATGTACAGAACATCTTCAGTAATCTGAAACCGGTTCTTAATTTCGTCGTAATACAGATGCTCACCATGGATGATCATATTCTCAACCGTATCTTTCAGTTCGACGTTCCGGAAAGCTTCGGTAAAATTTCCTGCCTGGTTGTAAATCAGGCTATCCGTGCGGAGATTCTGCTGTTTGGCCTGCATAAATACATTCCTCGAAAATGAGGATGCTCTGTTTTTGGAATCGGAATAGCCGCGGTTGCAGGCAATATAATTTGTATCGCTGAAAACTTCAGTCGGACCTTCAAACGCCATGATTCCGCTTTTAGAATTATACCGTAAACTGTCAGTAAACAGGGTATTGTCAGGATTAGTAAGTGACACATTTTCTTTGAAAACGAATTGGTTCGTTTTTAAAAACAAATATCCCCAGAAACTCTCCACGGTATTTATACTGTCGATGATCTGGCCGCCACCGTAATAAACGGCGGTCTCATCTTTCATATTATAATCGAGCCTGGGAGCCTTAAGGGTTTCTTTCACATTGTCCATGAATACATTACCCTCAAGCTGAGCGAGTTCTGTTTCGCCGTTGTAATCTAATTTCTGCGCATAAATATTCAGCGTATCTGCCTTAATGATATGAACCCTGCTGAATCCCTTAAATTGATTGATTGCTTCATCAAGATAAGCACTGTCGCAGGTGAGAGTCAGATTCTTATGCGACATTCTGACATTACCAAGCAGACGCTTGATTCCATTGCCAATGGAGGGATCAACAGAGATTACGTCAGCGCTGAAATCAACGATACGGGTTTCCTGGGACAAGCAGGCCAGGGATGATGACAGCGCCAGGGCTGCCACGATGCTCAGTTTAAGCCAGCATCTCATTGATAATATCTTCGACCGAAATACCCCGTGCTTCGGCTTTGTAATTCCTGATAATCCGGTGGCGCAGGATTGCCGGTGCAATTGCTCTGACATCCTCAATATCAGGTGAATATTTTCCGTTTAAAACAGCATGCGTCTTGGCTCCGATAATCAGGAATTGTGATGCCCTTGGTCCGGCACCCCAAACCAGGTAATCCTTAGCCATCGGGTGTGCAAGGTGACTGTTTGGCCTGGTTTTGGAAGTGAGATTAACGGCCCATTCAACAACGCTGTGATTTACCGGTACACGACGGATCAAATCCTGATAAAACAAAATCTCTTCCTTAGAAATAACCTGATTAAGTGAAGATTCAATATCTGAAGTTGTTCTCTTGACAATCGTAATTTCATCTTCAAAAGCCGGATAATCAAGCAAAATATTCAGCATGAAGCGATCGAGCTGTGCTTCGGGCAACGGATAGGTCCCTTCCTGCTCAATAGGGTTCTGTGTGGCCAGCACAAAGAAAGGCTCATCCAAAACGTAACGGATACCGCTTGATGTGACAGACTTCTCCTGCATGGCTTCCAGCAGGGCGGACTGGGTTTTGGGTGGTGTCCGGTTGATCTCATCTGCAAGGATCATGTGCGCAAACAAAGGCCCCTTTACAAATTTGAACTGCCGGCTTGAATCGAGAATCTCAGTCCCGATAATATCAGATGGCATCAGGTCAGGGGTGAATTGAATCCTTTTGAAATCCAACCCGAGAATCCTGGATATTGTTGTGACCAGCAAGGTTTTAGCCAATCCCGGAACGCCAACCAGCAAACAATGCCCACGGCTGAAAATGCTAACCAGAACCTGCTCAACAACCTGATCCTGACCGATAATGACTTTCCGGATCTCATTAAAAAACTGCTCATATGAGCTCTTTAATTTGTCAACTGCTTCTTTATCACCCATATTACTTCATCCATCCTTTATGTTCAAACTTGCACTCCTGAAAATCCCGGTCGATACGGATATACATTGATTGTTGTTTTTTTTCTATCCAGTCAACCAGTTCCTTGTTTCTCTTATCGCTAAGTGCCAGGGATTGCAGATACTGATAATCCTGCTTAAGGTCGGACTTGTGTGCAGGTTTGCTTGATTTTACCGAGAGGATCTTATAGACTGTCGAATTGTTAGCATCTTGGATTTCAATAACTTTTGATATTTCACCGATTTTCAGGTTTTTAATGGCATTGAACACCTCGGCGCTCAGTTCCTGTGGCTCGAACCAGGTGGTATTGATGTTAGCCGAGTTAGGGTCCTGCTGACTGCCGCTGTTTACTAAAAGTCCACCGTTGGCCCTGGTTTCTTTCGATGAGCTGAAACTTAAAGCAGCATCCTCAAAGCTGATCTTATTTTCCCTGATCATCTGGGCAATACTATCCAACCTTTGGCGTACCGCCAGTTTTTCTTCGATAGTAGGTTTTGGTGATAAAAGAATATGCTTAGCGTTGATAACGTCGCCGCGGCGATCGATCAGTTGGATGATATGATAGCCGAACTCTGTTTTTACTACCCTTGATATCTCATTGCCTTTCAGGTTAAATGCCACAGCAGCAAATTCCGGTACTAACTGGCTCCTTGGAGTCATCCCCATTTCACCACCACGTGGGGCTGAACCCTTGTCCTCTGAATAAAGTACTGCAAGTGTCGTGAAGCTTTCGCCCTTTTGAATGCGATCCCTGAATTCCTTCAGCCGGTTCTGAATCCTGATAATCTCCGCTTCTGAAATCATAGGTTTGAGAACAATCTCACGGATCTCCATCGAAGCAGGCCGCAAAGGAATCTGAGCCGCCGGCAACTGTTTATAAAACTTCTGAACCTCGGATGGGGTTACCGCTACCTTATTGGTAATCTCCCCCTCAATTTTCTTGGCAATCATCATGTCCTTCTGCGGTTTGAAAAGGTCCTGCTTGATTTCGAGCAGGGATTTCTTAAAATAGTTTTCCAGATTTTCCTGCGATCCAGCCGTAATAATGAATTCCTGAAGCTTTAAATCCACGGTCCTCTGGGCTTCTTCGTCGGTAACCATCACACTGTCGATCTCTGCCTGAATGATAAGGAGCTTGTTAACAAGCAATGATTCAAGAATATAACACTTAGGATCGCCGGGAAAGACAAAACCCTGGCGCCTTAGTTCTACTAATTGATTTTCAATATCCGACTGCAGAACGGGGTATTTCCCGACAACTGCGACAACCCTGTCGAGAACGAGAGAATCATTTTGACCAACTACCTGAGCCTCGAGTTCTTTTGGCAAGCCCAGTACAAGAAGGAATGCCAGAAGAAGAGGGATTTTAAAAATTGACGGTGGGCAGATATTTCTATTTTTCATAAACTTCGACATCGTTTTGAATAACGGCTTCATTATAAATTGATTCTTCCAATTGTTTGAGAAAATCCATTTTACGTTTGTTGAGTAAGATATCCCGGATTTCCTGTTTTACAAATTCGAGTGGAGCTGTTTCACCGGGTAATTTATAATCAATGATTCGCGCAAAATGAAAATATCGGTCATCCTCAGCTTCAAGATATTTATATCGCTGAAGAAACTGTTTTGGATCCTGCACGGTGCCCGGCATTTTTTGCATCAGCAATGGGAACGAGAGCCAGTTTTCTTCAAAGGAATCGGCGTATTCAGCAACCTGGGCGCCCAAATCCACCAATCTTTTATATGCCATGTCTTCGTAGGAATGTGCCAGGTCGCGGAATTCCCTGATACGGCTTGAATTTCTCAAAATTCTGAAATAGAAGCCTTTTACAATAGGATCCTGCAAGATAAAATTCTGATTAAACTGGTAGTAGTAGGTTTGAACCTCGCTATCGCTCAAAACCGTGTCAAGCTTTTGTTCAACCATCTGTTTTTCATAGGCATAGGTGAGAAGCGAAGTGCGATATTCATCCAGAAGATTCTCAATATTTTTTTGGGCCTCGGTAAGGTTGAACTCGGCCTTATTAACAACAGCTTTCTTCTTTATCCACAATTCAATATACGATTTTACCAGTCGCGAGCTATCTTCAGGGCTTGTACCGGCCGTTATTAATCCTTGAATATCACTTTTATACAGATAATTACCATAAGCGCGGGCCATCGGCTTTTCATTTTTCCTTTGGAGATCAGAACTGCATGAAGCAATAGCCGGCAGAATAATTACCAGAAGAACGAAGTTTATCAGACTGGTTTTAGAGTTTAATCTTGGATAATACATCCTGATTGATTTTGACGGGATACTTCTCTCTTAAAACTTGAATCCATTCTTTTTCGAGATTATCCTGGTAATCAGCGGTAACCTGACCGCGAATATCATCCAGTTTTTTAGGTTTTGGATCGATTAGCTTATTAATCCAAACAAATATTTTTGTGTCCTGTTCGTTGATAATATCGGAAGCGCCGGGTTTCCATTTTACCTGATCAACCATCCAATTGTCGCCTTTTGCGTATAATTTATCCTCCACTTCGAAGCTGTTGCCGGAGTAACGTGCGGTCACTTCAGCAAGTGTATTCTGGACGGTAACCCCATCGCACCCGTCTTTGCACTTTTTCGTCAAAGCGGAGCGATATTCGTCAACCATTTTCTGGAGGTTGTTTTCCCCTTTTGCAAAAACAACAACTGCATCAAGCCTGAGCGGCCACATATATTTTGATTGATTGGCATTAAAGTATGCAACCAGGCCAATGGTGTCCCTGGATGCTTTCGACCAAACCATTTTGTCAGTTATTTCAAAGAGCAGGTTGCCATCACGAAATTCATGATACAGATCCCGGAATTCAGGATATTTCCGGTCGAGCTGTGTTTTTTCATATTCCAATATCCTGCCTTTGGCAAATTCATTGAATTTTTCATCCACAAATTCCGCAATGGTCCTTACGGTACCCTTTTTGACGGTAAGTGCCAGATAGGAGGCAAATTCATTTTGATAGACAGTTATGTCACCCAGGGTGAATAGTACACCCATCTTTTGCAGAGCTGTATTGGGGTCCCATTTACCCTGGAATATGGAAGGATCCACCAAACGATAGAATTCTTCAAGATTTTGAGTATTCAAAGTGTATTTATACTCTTTTTTGAGCTTTTCGACAACAACCTGCTCGCTTTTCTGAGAACGGATATCTCTGGAGATCTGATTGGACAAAACCGATTTTGCTTCTTCCCAGGTATCCTGGTCTTTTTTATCCAGAAGCCGGATGATGAACCATCCTAAAGTTGTTTCCACAGGTTCGGTAATATCACCCGGATTCCTGATTCCATAAGCTGCCTGGTCAAAAGCAGGTTCTTTCTGGTTGGGTCCGATCCAGAAGCCAGCATCACCGCGGACAGCCATTGTCCGGTCATCTGAGTATTTCCGGGCGAGGTCATTAAAATCAGCACCTGATTTAAGCTGGAGATAAATATTCTGAATTTCTTCTTTTGCTTTAGCCTTTTCTTCATCCGTCATTGTGTAATTGAATGCCTTCCAAATGGTTGCAACATGGATTTTTCCACGGGCCGGCTTTTTATCTGTAACGCGGATAATGTGGTATCCGAACTGGGTACGAACCGGCATGGAAAGTTCACCGATTTTCATGGTAAAAATCGCGGTTTCGAAAGGATAAACAACTTGAAGAACAGGCATATATCCAATATCACCACCATTGGTTGAAGCGGAGATATCATTACTGACTTCTTTGGCAACATCTTCAAATCTTTCGCCTTTGATTAACCTGTCGCGAATGGCCATTGACTTACGATATGCAAGAAGCGTATCTCCCGCAGGAGCGTCCGGTTTGACACCAATCAGAATATGGCTGGCACGGACTTCCCATTTGCCTCGTTCGTATGCTTCTTTTACGAGTTCATCGGTAACTTCCTGATCCATCAGGTATGGCTTAGAAAGTTGCTCACGGTTGCTGGCCAGCTCTTTAATAAATGAAGCGGCTGTATCAAGTCCCTGAGCTTCAGCTTCCCTAACCTTAAGTTTAAAGTTGACAAACATGTCGAGAGATTCCTGAACCGTGGGTTTCTGACCGGTAAGGTTATTCTTGTTTTTATTCAATATCCGGGTAAACTCACTGGTATAGATGGGTTTATCACCGATGGTCATTAAAACGGCCTCCTGACTGAAAGCTGTTACACCGGGTAAAAGCAGCATAACTGCACAAACGGTAGTTAAGCAAGAACTGTACTTCATAATTATTTACTGGTTTAATAGAAATGCCTGTATAGAACGTTTCACTTATTCGTTTGGTATAGGAAATTATGCTTCCCTCGAATAATTAGGTGATTCCCGCGTTATTGTTACATCATGAGGATGACTCTCAACGATACCGCTATTTGTTATCCTCACGAACCTGGCTTTTTGAAGTTCTTTGATATTTATGGCACCGCAATAACCCATGCCGGCTCGCAATCCGCCAATCATCTGAAAAATCACCTCATATAGGGTGCCTTTATATGGCACTCGGGCGGCGATACCTTCCGGTACCAATTTTTTGATATCGTCTTCAACATCCTGGAAATAACGATCTTTTGAGCCTTTGTTCATAGCCTCGATAGATCCCATGCCGCGGTAGGATTTGAATTTACGGCCCTGAAAGATGATGGTTTCTCCAGGAGATTCCTCCGTTCCTGCAAACAGGGATCCGGTCATAACTGAATCAGCACCAGCGGCCAATGCTTTTACAATATCTCCGGAATACCGGATTCCACCATCGGCGATAACCGGAATATTTTCGTTTCTCAATGCTTTGGCTACTTCATAAATCGCACTTAATTGCGGGACTCCAACTCCTGCAATGATCCGTGTAGTGCAGATGGAACCGGGTCCGATTCCCACTTTTACGGCAGAAGCGCCTGCTTTCAAAAGTGCTTTGGCAGCTTCGCCGGTTCCAATATTTCCTGCTATAAATTCGAATTCCGGGAACATGGCTTTTCCTCTTTTAAGAATATCGATGACTGGCTTTGTATGGCCGTGGGCAGTATCAATGACAATTGCATCCACTCCAGCACCCACAAGTGCGGCAACCCGGTCGAGCGTGTTTACGGCAATTCCTACGGCGGCAGCTACCCGTAAGCGTCCGCGCTCATCTTTGCATGCATTCGGACGGTCCTTGGTGATAGTCAGGTCTTTATAAGTTAAAAGACCGATCAACCTGTAATTTTTATCTACAACCGGAAGCTTTTCAATCTTATTTTTCTGCAGGATATCAGCGGCGGTATCCAGAGTGGCAGTGGCAGATGTGGTAATCAGGTTGTCCTTGGTCATGACCTCGCTGATCGGCCGGCTTCCGTCTTTTTCAAACCTGAGATCGCGGTTCGTAACAATACCCACCAAAACATGCTGGTCATTAACGACCGGAATACCCCCGATCCTGAATTCCGTCATCAGGTGCCGGGCATCCCCGACGGTTTGTTCCGGATGAATGGTGACCGGATCCATGATCATTCCGTTTTCTGCACGCTTGACCGACACAACCTGGCGGGCCTGCTCTTCGATGGTCATGTTCTTGTGAATGACGCCAATTCCCCCTTCACGCGCAATAGCCATTGCCATCGCTGCTTCAGTTACGGTATCCATTGCTGCGGATACTATCGGGGCGTTTAATAGAATTTTCTGTGTGAACCGCGAAGTAACATCCACATTGCGCGGCATGATTTCTGAATACGCCGGAATTAACAATACATCATCGAAGGTCAAACCTTCAAATTCAACTTTATCTGAAACAAATGACATATCGGAGATTTTATGTTCTGCTAAATTTGTGCTAAATTACAAATTTCTTACTGAATTGGAGACCTATCGGAAAATACTGTCGCAATATTGGGGCTACACCGGCTTCCGGTCGTTGCAGGAAGAGATCATACGCTCTGTCATGCAGGACAAAGATACTCTCGCCCTTTTGCCTACCGGCGGCGGCAAATCCATAACATTCCAGGTTCCTGCCCTCGCGCGTGATGGCCTCTGCCTGGTGATTACACCTCTGATATCCCTGATGCAGGACCAGGTTGATAACCTCAAAGCAAGAAATATCAAGGCTGTTGCGATCCATTCAGGGTTGTCCAGATTTGAGCTTGATGTCGCCTTAGATAACTGTATATATGGAGATTATAAGTTTTTATACCTCTCCCCCGAACGGCTATCAACCGATATTTTTCTGAAACGGCTCGAAAGTATGAAGGTTAACCTCATCGCGGTGGATGAGGCGCATTGTATCTCGCAGTGGGGATACGATTTTCGCCCATCCTATCTGCAGATTGCCAAAATCAGGGAATTCTTGCCTGGAATACCTGTTTTGGCTTTAACTGCAACTGCCACTCCAACCGTTGCCGATGATATCCAGGAAAGACTGCTTTTCCGGGAAAAAAATACAATCCGGCAAACTTTCGAACGAAAAAACCTGATATACCTGGTTCGAAAAACCGAAGATAAAGCTACTTATTTGCTTAGAATTCTAAATAAACAAAAGGGGTGCGGAATAATCTATGCCCGAAACCGCAAAAAAACGAAGGAAATAGCTGAATTCCTGACAAGCCAGCGGATCTCATCGCAATTCTATCATGCCGGGCTCGACCAGAAGGATCGCAAGGCCAGGCAGGAGGAATGGACCCGTGGAAAGATAAGGATTATGGTGGCCACCAATGCTTTCGGAATGGGAATCGATAAACCGGATGTCAGGGTTGTGATCCACATGGACTTGCCCGACTCTCCCGAGGCCTATTTCCAGGAAGCCGGAAGGGCCGGTCGCGACGGGAAAAAGGCCTATGCCGTATTGCTTTATCAGCCTGCTGATAAATTATCAATCGAGAAAAGTCACCTGGTAAGATTTCCTGACATTGAATTGATACGCAGGGTATATCAGGCTCTTGGCAATTATTTTGAGGTAGTGCCCGGCTCCGGGAAAAATCAGGTTTTTGATTTCGACCTGATG
>JAPLDV010000906.1 GCA_026391235.1 Bacteroidia bacterium
TGTCATCCCCGCGAAAGCGGGGACCCTTTCACGCTGCTCCGAGTCATCCGGGAACGAATCTTAATCAATCAGTATCTGCAGTTCCCGTTCTTCTTTCCAGCGTCCACGGGTGAAATCGGGGAATTTAACCGGCACTGAACCCAGTTCTACCGATATTTCAGATATCGGTGTAACCACACTCCATGAGGCAGCATCATATACATCCATATCCAGCTGAACACCACGGTTCAGGTTGTCGATCAGCCGGTAAATTTCTACAAAATCCATCCCGCCATGACCGCCATATTTGGTGATCTCCGCTTTAAGTTTAGTCCAGATAGGATGATTATAGTCGCTCTTATATTTCTGATAATCTTCATCTTTCAACCAATCATCGCCTTTCCCGTCGATAAAGAGACGGCTGGGATATCCTTCATGATAAGCCTTGGTCCCGGCAAGTGAATTCTTTCGGGAATAGGGCCTCGGGGTAACGATATCATGATATAAATGGATCATCCGTCCCTTTGCCGTCTTGATCAGGCAGGTATTCATATCGCCATGTTTAAAATCGGTCCGGTTATAGAATTCATTATCCGGATTAACCGTTTTTGAATATTCGGTGTATGATGCCTGAAGGGAGCTTTGCGATACAAGGAATTCCATCCTGTCGCCCCGGTCAATGTTCATATATTGTGTAACCGGACCTAAACCGTGCGTAGGATAAATATTGGCATCGTGAGCCAGGTTATGGCGGATTCTCCATTTATGATAATAGGAGTCATCGAAAAGCATCGACCTGAGGTTGTGAATATAGGCGGCCTCTCCATAAGTTAAAGTACCAAAAACTCCTTTTCTGGCCATGTTCAAAATCCAGAGTTCCTCATCGCCATAGCAGCAGTTCTCCAACATCATGCAATCCCTGGCAACCAACTGCTTCCATGCATCTTCAGTTCCTTTATAAACTACTGGATTTTGTCCTCTTTTTTTAAGTGTTTCGAATGACCGGTCGGCATATCTGTCCTGTATATCGCAGATCGCAACTATCTTAGCTTTGTCGGGACATAAAGCGTCAACCAGCATAGTCATACCGGAGCCGCGGTTACCAAGCCCGATGATCCCCACCCTGACTTGCTTAATCTTGGGAACCGTGAGTCCTATCACTGACTTTCCTGCATTTGCCGGAGTTTGAGAAATCCGGTCGATAATCTTTTCAATATCAGGTGTTCCCTTAGCATTAATCAGTTGTGGTATTCCCATAAAGGCTCCGGTTAATGCTGAGATTCGCAGGAAAGACCTGCGGTCGACATGTCCTTTCATTTCGTATTTTTTATTGTTGATGGCTTAAAAATACGGTCTTCGGCCGGATTCTGCAACCTTTAAGTTTTTTTTAATAACTTTTCGCTTTGAATATTAAAAGTGTATTTTTAACAATTATTCTTTCGTTTCAATAAACCTAAAACATGGAATTATGGTCGGTTTTCATTGGTTAGACTGGGCTGTACTGGGTTTGTTCGGCCTTGCTCTTGTGGGGATTGTTGTATGGGTAAGCAGGATGAAGGAGGAAACATCTTCTGACTATTTTCTTGCCGGCCGTGATGCAACATGGTTGGCCATCGGGTCATCAATCTTTGCTTCCAATATCGGATCTGAGCACCTGGTTGGTCTTGCGGGTGCAGGAGCTTCCACCGGGATGGCCATGGCTCATTGGGAAATGCATGGATGGCTTATTCTGGTTCTTGGCTGGGTGTTTGTTCCTTTCTATGCCCGCAGCGGAGTATTTACAATGCCTGAGTTTCTCGAACGAAGGTATAATTCAGGAGCCAGGTCGCTTCTTTCCATCATTTCCCTTGTTAGTTATGTGCTTACTAAAGTGGCCGTTACAGTATATGCAGGGGGAATTGTTTTCAAACAGGTTCTCGGAATCGAAACCTTTATGGGGATAGATTTCTTCTGGATCAGCGCGATAGGCCTGGTTGTTATTACCGGGCTCTTTACCGTTATCGGCGGAATGAAATCTGTTTTATACACTGCCATTCTCCAGACCCCGGTCCTTCTGATTGGATCGGTTGTAATCCTCGTTGTGGGTCTTGCCAAACTGGGTGGCTGGCATGAGCTGATGGAGATTTGCCGGCAGCAGACTACGCCGTTGGGTGATTCCATGACCAGTTTGATCCGGTCGAAAGATGATCCGAATTTTCCGTGGACCGGCGTAATATTAGGATCTGCCATCATTGGATTCTGGTATTGGTGCACTGATCAGTATATTGTTCAACGGGTTCTTTCAGGCAGGGATCAGAAACAGGCCCGTCGTGGGGCAATCTTCGGCGGTTACCTTAAACTCACCCCGGTATTTATCTTCCTGATTCCGGGAATGATCGCTTTCGCATTAAACAAAAAAGGCCTCATGCCCCTTTCAAGCTCTGATGCTGCGTTCCCGACCATGGTTTCCAACCTTTTGCCAATCGGACTCAAAGGAGTTGTAGTTGGCGGACTGCTGGCTGCCCTCATGAGTTCACTGGCATCCCTGTTCAATTCATCGGCGACACTTTTCACAGTAGACTTTTATAAAAAATACCGCCCGGTTTCAACGGAAAAACATCTGGTAAAGGTTGGCCGCTGGGCAACAGTGGTTGTAACGATCCTCGGCGTTCTCTGGATCCCGGTGATGAAGAGCCTGGGCCAGGTCCTCTACCAATACCTGCAGGATGTTCAGTCGCTGCTCGCTCCGGGAATCGCATCTGTATTTCTTCTCGGGGTTTTCTGGAAAAGGGCCTCCTCATCTGGCGGCTTGTGGGGTATGATTGTTGGTTTCGTTCTCGGAATGACCCGTCTCGGCCTAAAAATCTTCCAAAATTCGATTGACCCCGATGGTTTCCTATTTCGAACTTTCCTGGCTCCAAACTGGCTCCATTACTGCATTTACCTGTTTTTTATCTGCATTGCTACCATTGTTTTGGTCAGTCTTTTTACCAAACGGGTATCGGAGGAACGACTGGTTGGGCTCACCTATTTTTCATCAACACCCGAACAACGGGCTGAAACACGCGCCAGTTATGATAAATGGGACATTATCAATTCCGTGATCATTTTATCGGTTGTTATTGGATTCTATATCTATTTCTGGAAATAAAAATAATTGTATGTATAAATCAAGATTGCCAAAAATCGGCCTCCTGGGCATCATGCAGGAATTATACGATAAATCATTACCGGGTATAACGGTTCATCAGGAAGAGTACGCGCGAAACATAGTTCAGGAATTTGCCGGAAAAGTGGAACTCGTTTTTCCCCGGGCGGCAAGAAACCGCGCTGATATTGAAGCCATTGTCGGTCGGTTCAACATGGATCGCCTCGATGGAATCATGATCGTAATGCTTACATATGGACCCGGAATGCGGATTGTGAGAGCTTTTCAGGAAAACCATCTTCCTGTATTGTTAGCTAATACTCAGCCTGTTCCCGAAGTAACCAGCGATTGGAACATGGACGATCTCACCTATAACCAGGGCATTCATGGCGCTCAGGATATTTCCAATGCACTTATGCGAACGATGGGTACAGGATATGCCATTTGTACCGGTTACTGGAAGCACGACGATTTCAAAAGTTACGTAACCGATTGGAGTCATGCTGCCATGGCCGCTTCGGATATGAAAAAGATGAAGATTGCTGAGATTGGTAAAATGCATGACATGGGAGATACAATTGCTGACGAAGCAGCCTTTATGCGGGTTATGGGGCCGGTTATCCACAAGGAACATATAGGTGAGGTGCACCGAAACATGGAAAGTACTACTATTGTAGAGATTCGCAAGGAGATGGATTTCATCTTTAAAACCTTCCAGGTTGATCAAGATATGCCGGAAAAAAACCACGAATACGCGGTTCGGATGTATCTTGGATTCAGGAAATTTTTGGAAGACAATTATTATGCCGGCTTCAGTGCCCATTTCGATGTTTTCAAGGGCGATGGCCGTTTCGATCAGATTCCCATGTATGCCGCTTCACGACTGATGGCTGAAGGCTATGGCTATGCCGCTGAAGGAGACACCAATACAGCAGCCATGGTCGCTGCCGGACACCGTATTCAGGAAAACGCTCATTTTACCGAGATGTATGCTATGGATTGGAAACTCGGAAGTATGCTGATGAGCCACATGGGAGAAGGAAACTATATGATTGCCCGCAAAGACAGGTCCATACGACTGGCTAACAGAGTTTTAGGTATTGGCGACCTGGAAAATCCTCCGACCTGTGTTTTTCAGGCCCAACCGGGGCCCGCAACCTTTGTATCCCTCGTGCCGATTGAAGGCGAGTTTTTCCGGCTGGTGGTTACCTACGGAGACATCCTGGATACGCCTGTCGTTCCATTCATTGAAATGCCCTATTTCCATTTTAAACCCGAAACGGGGGTGAATGCCTGTAACGACGGATGGCTGCGTTTTGGCGGCACGCATCATCAGACTCTTCATCTGGGCGACACCAGGCGGAAATGGAGGATGCTTTGCGAGATTTTGGGCATTGAATATGTGGAGGTGTAGATTATGGAGAAGTTAGTTATTGGGTTGGATTTTGGGACGGATTCGGTTAGGGCCGTTATCGTTGATGCTGGAAATGGAGAGGAAGTATCGGTTGCAGTCGCCTTGTATCCCAGATGGAAGCACGGACTTTATTGCAATCCTTTGAAGAACCAATACCGGCAGCATCCTCAGGATTATCTGGATTCAATGATACAGGTAGTCCGGGAGGCGGTAGTTGCTGCTCCGGAAGGAACAGCAGGTAAGGTTGCCGGTATTTCTTTTGACACCACAGGTTCGACCCCGGTTTTCATCGATAAGGAGGGCACTCCGCTCGCCCTTCTGCCCGAATTCAGTGAAAATCCAAATGCGATGTTCATTCTCTGGAAAGATCATACAGCCATCGCCGAAGCCGCTGAAATCAATACCCTTTGCTCAGAATGGTCAATAGATTATTCCAGATATGTAGGCGGTATTTATTCATCGGAGTGGGTTTGGGCTAAAACCTTACACGTGCTCCGCGAAGATCATGCGGTGAGAAAGGCTGCTTATTCCTGGGTTGAACATTGCGACTGGATGCCCGCCATCCTTACTGGAAACACTATCCCGGAAGAATTAATCAGAAGCCGGTGTGCCGCCGGTCACAAAGCCATGTGGCACGAAGATTTTGATGGTTTGCCATCGGAAGAGTTCCTGTCAGCACTGGATCCCCTGTTGAGCTCCTTCCGGAAAAGATTGTACAGGAATACTTATCCCGCAAATTATAAGGTTGGATATCTAACACCAGAATGGTCGGCAATACTGGGACTTACCAGCCAGGTATCTATCGGAGCAGGTGCTTTCGATGCCCACATGGGTGCAGTAGGAGGAGGTATCAAACCCCATTCCCTGCTTAGGGTCATGGGAACCTCCACCTGCGATATGCTGGTTGCTCCTTATGAAGATATGAAAGAAAAACTGGTACGGGGTATTTGCGGCCAGGTGGATGGATCAGTTGTTCCCGGCATGATTGGGCTTGAAGCCGGACAATCCGCATTTGGTGATGTGTATGCGTGGTTTAAAAAGATGATCAGCTGGCCTTTGCAATTTGTTTCTGATCCTTCCGAAAGGGAGAATATCGAAGATTTAATACTCGCTAAACTAACCGAAGAAGCATTGAAACTACCTGATGATGATACTGTTCCGATCGCCACCGATTGGCTGAACGGGAGGCGCACCCCGGATGCGGATCAAACAGTGACAGCAACAATTTCAGGTTTAACCCTTGGAACCGATGCACCCATGATCTTTAAATCCCTGGTTGAGGCCACTGCTTTCGGAAGCCGGGCCATTGCCGAGAGGTTCACTGATGAAGGCGTTCCGATACTGGAAGTCATTGCGATCGGCGGTGTTGCAAAGAAATCGCCGTTTGTTATGCAAATCCTCGCCGATGTTATGAATACAGATATTAAGGTGGCATCTGCCGACCAGGCCTGTGCCCTGGGAGCTGCCATGTTTGCTGCCACTGCTGCAGGAATTTATAACAAAGTTGAAGATGCGATGGCTGCCATGGAGCAAGGTTTTGATACTATCTACCATCCTGATTCCAAAAAGATTGCCTTCTATGATCTGAAATACAGGAAATACAAGGGATTGGCTGAATGAAGTCAATGTCAAAACTTTATTGAAAATATTCTTCCAGTGCTTGGTATTTCCAAAAAAATAATCGCAATTTCACAACGAAATCTAATTTAACTAAAATGATTATGAAAAAACTGAAAATCTTGCTGGTGCTGATCCTGCTCTGCTCGTGGCAGTTCCTATTAGCCCAAAAAACCATTACCGGAACGGTAACTGATGCCAAGGACGGCTCAACCATTCCTGGAGTAAACATTTTAATAAAAGGCTCTACCACAGGTGCAATTACCGACCCTGGTGGCAAGTATTCTATCAGGGCCACAGATCAGCAAACTTTGCTTTTCAAATTTGTTGGGTACGCTACTAAAGAAGTTCTTGTCGGAAACCAATCAACTATTAATGTAGCGCTTGAGGCTTCACTTGAACAGCTCGACGAGGTTGTAATAACCGGATTAGGTATTAAAAGGGATAAAAGATCTCTTGGCTATGCGGTTCAGAAAATGGAGTCTAAAGATATCGTCATAGCTGCCCCGGTTGATATTTCCCAAGGCTTGATGGGTAAAGTAGCCGGGTTAAATGTTACTACCAGTAACGGATTGAACAATGCATCATCCCGTATCGTTATCAGGGGTAATAACAGCTTATTCGGCAATAACCAGCCGGTAATTGTTGTTGATGGTGCTATTCTGGACAACAAGTCATTAGCGCAAGGGAATACTGAAACCAGCCTGGGAGGTTACCAGGACTGGGGGAATTACCTGAGTTATCTGAACATGGATAATGTTGACCAGGTATCGGTGCTGAAAGGTCCCAATGCTGCTGCTTTATACGGTGCTCGGGGTGCGAATGGAGTTATCCTGGTAACTACAAAAAAAGGTGTAGCTTCAAAGGGTATTGGTATTGACTATAGCTACTCCAATACCTATACAAATGCCACCCGATTCATGGATGTGCAAAATGAATACGGAGGAGGATTTGCCGCTGCTTTATGGACAGCTAATCCACAGCTTCCCAAAACCAAGGATGGTATACCTTATGTACCCACCTTGTATCCTTCAGGCTGGAATGGTAATCCTTATGCAGTTGGCGGAACCGGTCAGGAATCTTTACATAACGCCATTCCGGGAGGTTATAATACCTGGGATATTTTCAGCTGGTTTGGCGCAAGTTCTTCCTGGGGACCGAAATTAGATGGCACAAAGGCCCTTTGGTGGAATGGTCAAACCTTACCTTATTCACCTCAGCCTGACAACCGGATGTACATGTTTCAGCAAGGATCGGAAGCTAAACATAATATTGCTTTCTCCAGCGCCAACGATTTTGGAAGCATCCGTGTATCAGCCTCTTCTACAAATATGACTGCCCCTGTTCCAAATGTTGACAGCAAGAGCACCAATTTTTCACTGGGATCGAATTTGAAAATTTCAAAAGTGCTGACGGCAGAAATTTCTGCTTCTTATAACCAGACCAGCAGGTTGAACTCTCCGGAAATCGGCACCAATAATTCATGGTCAAAATTTATGATTTATGGTATGTCGAGAGAATACAAACCACTGGAAAAGGGCCTGTATAAAAATGCCGATGGTTCTCAGAAAATATTCCCTGGTTCCTATCCTCATGCTGAATACAGTAATAATTTGTTCTGGTCAACATATGAACACAACCAGACCCTGGACCGGGATGAATTCCTGGCTACCATAAAATTAAATGCGGAAATTACACCCTGGCTGAATGCTTTTATCAGAACATCTGCTGACTTGATCGGAACCCAGTTTGAAACAAAAAATACGGTAACGAATCCTGATATGGTGAGTGGTGGTTATTTTGCCAAAACAATATCAAAGGATAAAGTTTTAAACACTGACATTATGGTCACCGCCCATAAAAAAGATCTATTCGTGAACGGGTTTGATGCCAGCGTTTCCGGAATGTACAATACCTACTCCAATAAGGCATTTGGCACATATGGTGCAAACGGCAGCAAATTTGCAGTGCCGGGTGTGTATTCACTTTCAAACTATTTAAATATAAATAACACATCCTTTGGCGAAACCAGGTATGCCGTTGAATCAAATTCCCTTCTTGGAATGTTAAACGTGAGCTATAACAATTATTTATTCCTTGATCTTACGGGACGCAATGACATCAACTCGACACTGCCTAAGGATAACAATTCCTATTTCTACCCTTCGGCAAGTGCTGCTTTTGTGTTTACCGAAGCATTCGATTTAGGCATATCCCAAATACTATCTTTTGGTAAGCTGAGATTGGCTTATGGTAAGAGCGCCAATGCAACAAATCCGTACCAGCTGGATGCTACTTATAATGTAGGTACATTTGGCGGAGTGGCCACTAACTCGTCTCCCTCGAGCATCCCTGCATTGAACCTGCGTTTCCAGACTTCCAATTCTTTTGAAACCGGTCTTAGCCTGGGATTCCTGCAAGACCGCATTAACCTTGATCTGACCTATTACAGCATCAAGTCTGAAAACCAGATCATGGCTGCAGCTTTACCGGCTTCATCCGGAGCAACGCAAGTCACCTTCAATTCCGGAATATTAACTAACAAAGGGGTTGAGATCATTTTGAATGCATATCCCGTTGCAGCTAAAAACTTCTCATGGAGTACTACCCTTAACTTCGCCAAGAATACCAACACGGTCGTAGAATTGGCTCCCGGGGTTACTGAACAATGGTTAGGTGATGTATTCGGCACATTGGGTGCCGTCATGAAAGTGGGACCTGGACAAGAATACGGTGCCATTTACGGAACCGATTTTCTGCTGGATAAACAGGGACGCAAGCAAATCAAGAACATTGTGGATCCGGTAACGAAAGCCGTTGTTGGAACACAGTATGTTATGACCAATGAACAGGTAATTATCGGTAATGCTGCTCCTAAGTTTACAGGTGGTTTTATAAATACATTAAGGTATAAATGGTTCAGCCTTTATGCATTGATCGATTTTAAAATTGGTGGTGATATTTATTCGGTTGACCACGCTACCGGAATGGGTAGTGGTTTACTTCCTGAGACTCTTGTTGAAAGAAATGGCGGCGGCTTACCTTACACCTACCCTGATAACACTACGGCCAATCACGGCGTTATTCTGGAAGGTTATAACGTTGATGATCAAAAAGCAAACGACAGAGTAGTTAGTTATATGTATAAATACGGCAATATGTATGCCGGATGGTCACACTTAAACCGCCCAAGGAGCTTGTCAGTTTTTGAAAATTCATGGGTAAAACTCAGGGAAGTAGCACTTACTTTTGAACTTCCACAGAGTATCGTTAGCAAAACACGAGTATTCCAGGGTTTGTCAGTGTCGCTTATCGGAAGAAATCTCGGATATATCTATGCTTCATTGCCTGACCACCTTAATCCTGAAGGTATAAATGGTACCGGAAATGCACAAGGTCTGCAATGGGCTGCTTATCCGACCTTCAGAACATTAGGTTTTAGTTTAAGAGCAAAATTTTAACTTTAAAATTTAAGAAAATGAAAAGTCTAAATATTAAAACAGAGACCAAACTATTGATGTTAGTTGCATCAATATTCCTTGTTTCCATTTCTTCCTGCAAAAAAGACTTCGGAGACATTAATAAATCATGGGATGCAAGAGTATATCAGCCATCCATCCCGGCATTATTTAATGGGATAGTAGCAAGTCTGGAGCAACCGGGCGGAACCGGAAATATCCTGACTTCATGGGTTTATCAGAATTCCCAATTAGCAGGGATGTACGCAGCCTCGGGCTATCGCATGGACAATTTTGCGGGTGCCTACTGGAATAATTATTACAATGCCCTGGCAAATTCAAGAAAATTGGAAGAATTGATAACTGCCACTGCCGATCCGTCCACTATGAATAATGTTCTTGCAATGTTAAAAACCGTAATGGCATACAAAACATTGAATACCACATTAATTTATGGTGACATGCCCTATTCTGAAGGTGGAAAAGCATTTTCCAGCCCGGATTTCTACCGGCCAAAATATGATTTACAGCAAGATATCATCAAAGCTGTACTGGCGGATTTGACATGGGCTATCAATACTTTCTCAACCGATACAAAGCAGGTAGCTTTGGGAGGCGGAGATGTACTCTTTGCCAACGATATATCAAAATGGATAAAGTTTGCTAATTCACTCCGGTTAAGATGCGCAGTATCGATCGTTCAAAAAGATGACGTTACGGCCAAAGCTGCAATTATCGAAGCTCTTGCCAAACCCTTGCTGGATGCTGACGAAGTCGTTGGTTTATTCCCTGCTTCAATACCCAATTTGGTAATCGACAGGCGTGGCTGGTATCAAGGCAACTCTTATATACGTATGGGTTCCACCATGTGGCATGCCATGTCCACTACCGATGCCACTGACGGTTCAGGAATTTACGATTTAAGGTGCAAGATATTCTTCGAGCCGAACAAAGCTGGCGAATGGACTCCTTACCCCCAGGTTTCAACCACCGGTACGCCTGCTGAAATTGGAAACAGTGCGGGAAATGATCCATATGATGAGGCAAGAACAAACAATTGGGTAGTATCTGGAAATTATCTCTATGCTCCCCTTAATTTCTATTATGTAGCCGATAAAACATTCCCGCAATTGCTCATCACCGGCTCAGAAATAAGTTTCTTAAAAGCTGAAATTTATAACCAGGCAATTGGCGTTGCAGCTAATCCCGCAGCCGCCAAATCCAATTATGAGGCAGGAATAACCGAGTCAGTTAAATTTTGGTACAACCTGGCTAACACTTCAGCAATATGGGTCGTGAATAAACCAGACGCAGCTCCAACTGCAGAAGAATTATCCGCCATGTTAACCCATTCGGAGATTGCTTTCAGTGCAAATGTTTCAACGGCACTGCAACAAATTTACAAGCAACACTGGATTGCATTGTTCCATCAGCCGTTTGACGCATGGACGTTGGCACGCAGAACTTCTTACGCTACCCCGGGAGTTCAGCTTTCTACCGAAAGTCCGGCTTATAATTTGTTCAAATTGCTTTATCCACAAAGCGAGATTGATGGAAATAAAATAAACTGGAGTGCTGTGACCGGTGGTACGGATGCTCCAACGAAAAAGCCCTGGTTTATGAAATAAACATTTGTCAGGTATGCAATGATTTAACAAAGCATAAGCTTAAAAAGACTGGCCATAAGTGGCCAGTCTTTTTTATTTTTGGTCGGCTCCATGCAATCTCGGGTTACCTTAAGGAAAATGCATATTCCCGCCGGATAATGGTTACTTCAAGGATCAGGCTTATATTCCGGAGCTTTGGATTATGGCCGGACATACTCATTTGCACAAAGCGACGCCTTTGAACTCTTATCACACCCAATTCGCGGAGAAAGAGGGATTCGAACCCCCGGTGCCCTCGCAGGCACAACGGTTTTCAAGACCGCCGCGATCGACCACTCTGCCATTTCTCCATGTTGCAAAATTAAATATTTTTTCCGGATTCTTGTCAGCCCAAATTCACATACCCTCTGAAAGCCCTATAAACAGTATAAATCGTCCACAAAATGGAAAATATCAAGCCTATTTAGATAATTCCAGGTTATTCACAAAATTTTTTGCGATTTGTTTAAAAAAAACATCATCGGAATTTGCTAAAGATCAATAATGGCCTAAATTTGTATAGCATTGCAACTATTCACTAACCCATAAAAACTATTTTTATGAACAAAGCACAATTAATCGACGCTATCGCAAAGGATGCAAACCTTACCAAAGCTGATGCCAAGAGGGCATTGGATGCATTTGTAAAAACTACCGCTACTACCCTGAAAGGTGGCGGGCGTGTTGCTCTTGTCGGTTTTGGGTCATTTTCCGTTTCCAAAAGGAATGCCCGTACCGGTCGTAACCCACAAACTGGTGCTCCAATTAAGATTGCAGCCAAAAAGGTGGTAAAATTCAAAGCTGGAACCGAATTAACCGGGAAAGTAAAATAACCGGAATATCTTTTTAACAGGGAGTGCCACGCACTCCCTTTTTTTTTCCATGGACTCTCTAATCGATTACCTGTCGCAATTTACTACCCCCCGCAGATTTCAACTCTTAAAGGAGGTAGCTGCAAACCGAACGCGTTATATCACACCGGTTTTGGAAGACATTTACCAACCACAAAATGCAAGCGCAGTACTCCGAACCTGCGATTGTTTAGGGATTCAGGATGTACATATAATTGAGGAAAGGAACCGATACAAACTAAATCCTGATGTCGAATTAGGATCAGCCCAATGGCTGAACCTTATCAGATACAATAAACCGGAAGGGAACGCTACAGCTGCCATTCAAAACCTTAAGGCCAGTGGATACCGGATTGTGGCTACCACTCCTCATGCCAAAGACGTTTCTCTCAATAACTTTGATCTCTCCGGAGGGAAAATCGCTCTTTTGTTTGGTACTGAATTAAAAGGCCTGTCGGAACAAGCAATGAACCTTTCAGATGAATTCATCAGGATCCCAATGACCGGATTTACTGAAAGCTACAATATATCCGTTTCCGTAGCAATAGTGGCATATTCACTAATGCGTGACCTGAGGAACTCGTCGCTCACGTGGAGATTGACAGATGAAGAACAAAAGTTGCTAATACTCGAATGGTTGCGAAAAAGTATTAAGTCCTCTGAACA
>JAPLDV010000096.1 GCA_026391235.1 Bacteroidia bacterium
ACCCTGTCGATGTGTTTATCAAGATTGATACCGGATATCATCGCACAGGATTAGCTTTAGATGAAATGCCTGTAATCAGTGAACTGGCAGGTATAATTCAGGATAGTTCGCTGATGTCACTAAAAGGCTTGCTCACCCATGCCGGTCATACCTACCAGGCCTCATCTCTATCTGAGATCAGGGAGGTATATCATTCATCCACCCTGATCCTGAATACGGTAAGGGAAAGATTAACCGACCGGTATCAAGATTTGATTTTATCGTACGGCGACACACCATCTTGCAGTGTGATGGAGGCTTTTAAAAATATTGACGAGATCAGGCCCGGGAACTTTATTTTTTATGATCTGATGCAGATTAGGGCGGGAGTATGCCAACCTTCGCAGGTTGCCGGGATTGTGGTTTGTCCGGTTGTAGCTGTTCATCCCGCAAGAAATCAGGCTGTTTTATACGGAGGGGCCATCCATTTCTCCAAAGATTCAATTTTGATCGATGGCTGCCGGATTTATGGCCAGATGGTGGAATTGGATGAGAATGGATGGTATAACCCAATCCCGGGTGCCTTTCTGGTTTCCCTTTCTCAGGAGCACGGTATTCTTGAAGCTCCCGAACAGGTTACCAGGGAGTTAAAACCAGGTGCTGTTGTTGGAATTATTCCGGTGCATTCTTGCCTGACGGCTAACCTGATACACGGATATATGTTTTTGGATGGGGGACGTGCAGATTACTTTATGGGAAATTGATTATTTTCAATCACTGAATTAATAAAATATTTATCTTGCTCGATGGTACAACACACTCCAATTGACAGTGATATCGTCAGGGAACAGATTGCACTTTCCAACCTGCCTGACCTCGGCTATGCCTCGATCAGGGAGATCGTCAGGCTGGTCAACAAAATCGAACAACTTACGGGGGAAAAGTTTATCAGGATGGAGATGGGCGTTCCGGGCCTGGAACCGCCCGAAATCGGTATTGAGGCAGAGATTGCCGCTTTACATAAGGGCGTTGCCTCAAAATATCCTATGATTGAGGGTGTTCCCGAATTGAAAAGGGAGACCATGCGGTTTGCAAAAATGTTCCTTAACATCGATGTTTACGAAGAGGCTTGTATTCCGTGTGTCGGATCGATGCAGGGAGCTATGGCTGCATTTATGGTCGCCAATCGCTCCGACCGGAATAAGCTGGGAACACTGTTTATCGATCCTGGTTTTCCGGTCCAAAAGCAACAGTGCAGAGTGCTCGGTCATGACTTTGAATCCTTCGATGTCTATGATTACCGCGGAGATAAGCTCGGTCCGAAACTGGAATCATTCCTCTCAACCGGAAAAATTTCGACCCTGCTATATTCAAATCCCAATAATCCATCCTGGATATGTTTTACTGAGGATGAGCTGCGGACTATTGGCACACTGGCTGATAAGTATGATGTTATCGTGATTGAGGATCTTGCCTATTTCGGGATGGACTTCCGCAAGGATTATTCGCATCCGGGAGAGGAGCCTTATCAACCCACGGTTGCAAATTATTGCAGCCACTGGCTTTTGCTCATCTCTAGCTCAAAGGCTTTCTCATTTGCAGGTGAACGGGTTGGAACCATGGTAATCAGTGGTCAGCTGTTTAACCGCGTTTACCCGGATCTGAAACGGTATTATACGTCGGACCAGTTTGGCTATTCGATGATCTATGGTGCATTATATGCCTTATCTTCAGGAGTTTGCCATTCAGCACAATACGGGCTGGCCGCCATGATGAAAGCTGCCAATGATGGTCAGTTCAATTTTGTGGAGATGGTTAGGGAGTACGGCCGCAGAGCCCACGAACTGAAAAAGATTTTTATCGGTAACGGATTCAGTATCGTATATGACACCGATATCGACGAGCCTGTTGCGGATGGTTTCTATTTTACTGTATCCTATCCCGGGCTTACCGGTTCGGAGTTGCTCGAGCATTTGCTCTATTACGGGGTAAGTGCCATTTCATTGATTATTACCGGCAGTACAAGGATTGAAGGTCTCAGGGCATGTGTTGCCCAGATTCATCCCACCCTTTATCCAGTATTGGTAGCCAGGCTTAAACAGTTTCATAAAGATTTCTCGAAATAAAATCAAAAGATATGGCAAAAATGAAAGGGGCGATAGTGGTGGACATTGAGAAATGCAAAGGTTGCGAGGTTTGCAGGGTAGCTTGTCCGAACGATGTTATCGCCATGGCGCAGGAAGTTAACCACAAAGGTTACCATTACGCCTACCAGGAAAACCAGGAGGCTTGCGTCGGATGCGCCAACTGTGCAGTGGTTTGCCCGGATGGCGTTATTACAGTGTATAAAGTAAAATTATCCGATTAATTTAAAATAGCTGGATGATGAACGAATTAAAACTGATGAAAGGCAACGAGGCGGTAGCAGAAGGTGCTATCCGTGCCGGGGCCGATGGGTATTTCGGTTATCCGATCACCCCGCAGTCGGAAGTGATGGAATATCTGATGGCCGAGCAGCCTGAGAAGCGTACCGGTATGGTGGTTCTACAGGCTGAAAGCGAAGTTGCTGCCATTAATATGGTATACGGTGCTGCCAGTACCGGTAAAAAGGTGATGACGAGCTCTTCCAGCCCGGGAATCAGCCTGATGCAGGAGGGAATATCCTATTTAGCAGGTTCCGAATTACCCTGCCTTATTTTGAATGTGGCCAGAGGAGGCCCGGGACTGGGCACTATACAACCTTCGCAGGCCGACTACTTTCAGTCGACAAAGGGAGGCGGTCATGGCGATTACCGGCTAATCGTCCTGGCACCTTCATCGGTCCAGGAGATGTTTGATTTTACCTTCCTTGGTTTCGATCTTGCCTTTAAATACCGGAATCCTGTTTTAATGCTTTCAGATGGCCTCATCGGGCAAATGATGGAAAAAGTTGAACTCTGTGATCACTTGCCAAGAACCACTTATTTCGACCGGAGCTGGACCCTTACCGGAAAACCCGACGGCCAGGAAAGAAATATCGTTACTTCCCTCGATCTTGATCCTTCCCGTCAGGAGGTACATAATCAGAACTTGCAGGAAAAATACCGGAAATGTCAGGAAAGTGAAGTTCGTTATGAGCTGTTGAATACTGAAGACGCTGAATATCTTTTTGTTGCTTATGGATCTTCTGCAAGGATCTGCCAGAAAGCCATGCAGCTCGGACGGGAGGAAGGTATTAAAATCGGATTGCTGCGTCCAATAACCTTATGGCCTTATCCTTCGAAACCGCTTGCTGAACTGGCCCCGAAAATGAAAGGAATACTCAGTGTTGAGCAAAGCGCGGGACAAATGGTTGAAGATGTGAGGCTATCAGTAGGATGCGGAGTTCATGTTGAACATTTTGGACGAATGGGGGGCATGATTCCAACACCGGAAGAAGTGCTCGAAAACTTGAAAAAACTGCTTATTACGAAATAGTTATGGACATAAAAGATATTATCAAACCCGAAAACCTGGTTTATCAAAAGACCCCTCTTATGACCGACAAACCTCTGAGCTATTGCCCGGGGTGCGGTCATGGCACCGCTCATCGCATATTGATGGAAGTTATTGAGGAGATGGGAATACAATCCGAAACAATTGGTGTGGCTCCGGTAGGCTGCTCGGTGCTGGCCTACGATTTCATGAATGTGGATATGGTTGGAGCCTCCCATGGCCGCGCTCCGGCAGTTGCCACTGGTATCAAAAGGTGCTGGCCTGAGAAATTCGTTTATACATATCAGGGCGATGGTGACCTGGCTGCTATCGGGACCGCTGAAACGATCCATCCAGTCGGTGCACTCTCCCCGAAACGTTCGCAGGGCTAAAAAGGCTATCCGTACTGCATTCGAGTCTCAAAAAGCCAAGAAGGGAACATCGCTGGTAGAGATCGTATCTAATTGTAATTCCGGTTGGAAGCTCGAACCCGTGGCTGCCAATGACTGGATGGTGGAAAACATGTTCCCTTTTTACCCGCTGGGAGATATAAAGGTAGATGGCAAACTGGTTAATAATCAATAAATAAACAAAGATCATGACCGAAGAGATTATAATAGCCGGTTTTGGCGGTCAGGGAGTCCTTTCATTGGGTAAAATCCTGGCCTATTCAGCCATCATGCAAAACCAGGAGGTTAGCTGGTTTCCATCCTATGGCCCCGAAATGAGAGGGGGCACTGCAAACGTTACGGTGATTTTGAGCGATGAAAGAATCAGCTCACCCATTTTGCATGTTTATGATACAGCGATCCTGCTCAATCAGCAATCACTTGATAAGTTTGAGAACTCAGTGAAGCCAGGCGGCGTTCTGCTTTTTGACAGTAATGGCCTGACCAGGCATCCTGAGCGCACAGACAT